>NZ_JAUBRH010000004.1:100449-212711 GCF_036701775.1 Microcoleus sp. N9_A2
GTTCCTTTAGCTATACTCCCAATCCCGGTTTTGTTGGGTTGGAGGAATTCAGCTACAGTGTCAGCGATGGAACTTTCGTGCCTGCGACCACTCAGATAGGTATCAATGTCACAAATCAGCCGCCGCAGGCAAATAGTGACAGTTACAAAACCCTGCACGGTCGAGTGATAAACGTTCCTGTGGCTGAGGGAGTTTTAGCCAACGATAGCGACTTGGACGGTGATTTGCTGACGGCAACGAAAGTCACAAATCCCAACAATGGCACTCTCGGATTTAATAAGGATGGTTCGTTTACTTATACTCCGAATCCTGGATTTGTTGGACTCGATAGCTTCACCTACAGTGTCAGTGACGGGGCTGCTACTTCACCAGAAATTTCGGCAAATATCAATGTCATAAACAATCCGCCCACAGCAAATCCCGACACCTACAGCATCAGTGCGGGAAAAGCCCTCAACGTCACAGTGCCGGGAGTTTTAGCCAACGACTCCGACGCAGAGTTAGACCCGCTGACGGCTGCGGTGGCAGCAAATCCGACGAAAGGGTCGATCGCCCTCAACAAAGACGGTTCTTTCGCTTATACTCCTAACGCTGGCTTTTCAGGGACAGACACCTTTACCTACACACTCAGCGACGGAATAGTTAACTCTACACCCGCTACAGTGACTGTTAATGTCAGCAATAACCCACCTGTCGCGATTCCTGACAACTATACAACTTCTTTTAATACCCCTCTCAACGTGGCAGGGTTGGGAGTCTTAATCAACGATACAGACCCGGAAAACGATCCGCTGAGTGCAATTTTGGTGACTGGGCCGACTAAAGGGGCGATCGCCCTCAACGCTAACGGTTCCTTCGATTACACTCCGAATACTGGTTTTGCAGGGACAGACTCTTTTACCTACAAAGCTAATGACGGGAAAGCTGATTCTGCGATCGTCACCGCCAGCATTGTTGTCGATAACCCTCCGACAAGTCCAACTCCGACAAGTCCTACACCGACAAGTCCAACTCCAACAAGTCCTACACCGACAAGTCCGACTCCGACAAGTCCGACTCCGACAAGCCCGACTCCAACAAGCCCGACTCCAACAAGCCCGACTCCGACAAGTCCGACTCCAACAAGTCCGACTCCGACAAGTCCGACTCCGACAAGTCCGACTCCAACAAGCCCGACTCCAACAAGTCCGACTCCAACAAGCCCGACTCCAACAAGTCCGACTCCGACAAGTCCGACTCCAACAAGTCCGACTCCGACAAGTCCGACTCCAACAAGTCCGACTCCGACAAGTCCAACTCCGACTCCGACAGAAACTCCGACACCGACAAGTCCGACACCGACAAGTCCAACAAGTCCGACACCGACAAGTCCGACTCCAACAAGTCCGACTCCGACACCAACAAGTCCGACACCAACAAGTCCGACACCAACAAGTCCGACACCAACAAGTCCGACTCCTGCGGGAACTCCGACTCCAACAAGTCCGACTCCGACAAGTCCAACTCCGACAAGTCCGACTCCGACAAGTCCGACTCCGACTCCTGCGGGAACTCCAAGTCCGACTCCGACTCCGACTCCTGTTGACTCTGACAGTGTTGTCGGCGGCGATGCCGATCGCACTTGCGACGACATTACCCTACCCGCGATCGCTTCGATTCCCGGCGCTAATTCAGTCGATCGCACTTTTAACGGCACTGACGGCAACGACTTCCTCACCGGCAGCAATCTCAGCGATGCGATTAATGGTCTCAACGGCAACGACATTCTGCAGGGAACACTCGGCAACGACAATATTTACGGGGGAGTGCCCAGCAATGTCCCCCTCGGCGCGAATGCAGACAGAGACGTGCTGCTTGGTGGCAGGGGCAATGATTACCTCAACGGCAACGCAGGCGAAGATTTCATTTTCGCGGGTAAGGGCGATGATGTGGCGAGTGGTGGCAAAGATGATGACTTGATTTGGGGCGACAAGGGCAACGATACTATGGTGGGGTCTGAGGGTAACGACTGCTTGTTTGGAGGCAGTGTTAACCCGTCTAGCCCTGACTCTACCGGACGCGATCTGCTGTTTGGCGGTACTGGAAACGACTTTTTACATGGGGGAGATGCTGCCGATACTCTCAGCGGCGATGAGGGCAACGATACGGTTTATGGCGGCAAGGGCAATGATGTGGTGGTGGGGGGTACGGGCAACGATCTGCTGTTGGGCGATCGGGGCAGCGATACTCTTTGTGGTGGTGATGGGGACGATACTATTCTCGGAGGCAGCGCGATCGCTTTTAACGGCGAACCTGATTCCCTGTGCGGCGGTGCCGGTAATGACTTGATGTTTGGCAATGGCGGTGATGACAAACTGTGCGGCGGGGAGGGGAACGATACTCTCTACGGCGGTAAAGGTGACGATACTCTGACGGGGGGATTAGGTAACAATACTTTGATTGGTGGTGTTGGGGGCGATCGCTTCTTGTTAAGTGCAGGTGAAGGCAGCGATGTGATTGCTGATTTCACAAAAGGTGAAGATTTGTTGGAATTAACTGGCGGTTTAAGTTTTGCTGAACTGAGTATTACCCAAAATGCCAATACAACTTTCATCTGGCTCCGTCAAAACGGTCAACTTTTAGCTGCTTTGAATGGAGTGTCAGCTAGTGCGATCGATCGCAGTGATTTTATCGTGTTTGGGTAAGCAGAACTTCATTGTATTTGGTGCGTCAGCCAAGATAATTCTCAAATAGATACAAACCAATAATTCTTGTGGAACAGGCTCTTCGAGCCTGTTTTTTACAGGTTTTGAGAGGATTCGTCTCTTGGGTACAGAAAATCTCACTACTGACATCAAGTTCGATGGATTGACCGCGATTATTGTAGGGGATCGCTTCACTAATAGACTTGAGTTGCATAAATATTCGATCGAGCCGATTAACCGCAGATTTCAAGCGGATTAACACTGATGGACGCAGATAATTCAATAATTGAAAGCGATTGAGTCCAACTCAATTCTAATATTGACACTGAAAACAATAGAGCCCATCAACGCGCCCCGGCCCCTCGATTACGTGCGATCGACCAGGCTTGATATGACCCAATACGCTGCCATCGGCTTTCACCATGTGAAAAATAAATACTGCGATCGCCACGATCGGGATGTTCGCAATCACAAAAAAAATTAACTCAACCGTATTTCTCGATCGAGGGGATGGCTAACCCGGATTTGGTATGATATCTTGTCCGATCGATTGACAAGGATAAAATTGGTTCGTAGTGCGGACTTTAGTCCGTAACCGAGCTGGACTAAAGTCCGCACTGCGAACCGTTTTTGTTATGGTAATTGATCGGACATGGCATGAAGTGCTCGCAAAGCGAAAAAAATACGGCGTTGCAAAGCCGGAGATCCTCCCCATCCCAACTTTATACTTGACACCGATCGGCAGTCAAGATATTATTTGTGTACCCAAAATCACATACAACGGCGATTGTACGTAGAAACTACTGAGAGTTTGATTACGTAAACTAAATTATAGTAATTGTTAAAAAATCACAGTAGTTGATAGCTAAAACCATCATCTCAAATTTAGGTGCATCTAAATGGGACAGATAATTATTAACGAATTCCGGCGCGCTACTGGAGACTTGACTGGCAACGAGTATGTAGAGTTACTGCTGACAGAAGATGTAAGTGCAACTCAGCTTCAGAGCTATTTCGTGGGCGACTCAACTCTTCCAACAACAGCCAAATATTCTGCTTACCAATTTACGAATATGGCGAGTATTGCTCCTGTGTTTAAAGCAGGAACAATAATTGCGATCGGCGGTTCGCCCGCCAATCAAGAGATTGCCTACAACCCCATACCGTCGGGAACAAATAATGATTGGAACATTAGATTGAGCCTTGAAGGTGGATTTTTGACAAAGCTGCTCCCCGTGGGAAATTTTGATGGGGATTTCGCGGCTTCAGATGTTGTTTATGTTGATAATACTAGCACTACAAATTTCGATACAGTAGATGCGATCGCCTGGAGGACATCAGGAAACCACGGAGCCTTTGGCAGTGCAGCTAAAATGCAAATTTCCGCACCAAACAACGGGGGAATTGTCGAGTTTTTTAGCGCTCTTGGTGGTGTCAGCGTCACTGCTAATTATGCCGTCAACAGTCCCGGTTCCTTGGGTTTGCCCAACGGCGGAATTAACACTATTTATATTAACAGCCTCCGCAACCCGCAGCTTAACAGCGCTCCAACTTTGGGAAATTCAAATTTTAATACACTCCTCCCAATTAATGAAGATACAACCAACGCAGCTAACACAGGTTTTACTCCTTTAGCCATCACCAGCGAGTTAGGAAGTAACAATGCTAATAGCTATGTTTTGGGTGTTGCAGTCACCACCGCAGACAATACTAACGGCAATTGGCAATTTTCAACTAACGGCAATACTTGGACAAATTTCGACACCGTGTCGGAAACTTCAGCGACAGTGCTCGGCCCTAGTCTTCTTTATGATGGATCGCTTGGCAATACACCCAGTTCACAAAATTGGCTGTCTTTGACAAATTTAAATTCTATTTCTCCTACCGATACTGCTTCCGAAATATTGAGCGGAAATGGAGTTAATTTAAATAGCACTGCTGCCGGTAGCATCTATGCTGGCTATACAAATAATCCTTTAAATCCGTCATTTCCACCGCTCGATCGCAATTCTGGCTTTAGCTTAGGTTTTAATCTACAAATTATCTCAGAAGCGCGCACTAATCCAAATCAAGCGGGTTTGAGCATTATTGCCGTTACGAGCGATCGCAAAGCAATTGAAATCGGTTTCCAGCAGCTATCTGCAACTTCCGGCAACATTTTTGCCCAAGCAGACGGCATTACTCCCAATCCGGGCGGACAAACTAACAGCTTATTTGTCGCCGCCGAAAGTGTTGCTTACAACACCAATAGTGCTACTAATTACACTCTCAGAGTGTTCGGCGACAATTACTTTCTTTCAGACGGCAGCGATATCATACTAACAGGCCCGCTGCGAGATTATTCTGGATTTAGTGGCGCGATCGATCCTTACGAAACTCCTAATTTTTCATTTCTCGGTGACGGCACAACCGAGGCGCAAGCTAATATCAACTTGACTGGGGTTTCCCTGCTAACGCCTGCGAGAGTCCGCTTTGCACCCAACCCAGACTATTACAGCATTTCTGGAAGCGAACCCACAATTACTTTTCGGGGGTGGGATGGAAGGAATGGGGCGGGTAACGGTACTGCGGGCGTTAATGCTTCAGTGACTGGGGGAACAACGCCGTTTAGCACTAATAGTTTGACATATTCGATCGCAGTTAATCCAGTCAACGATGCACCTTCGTTTGTCAGTGGGGGCGATCGCACTTTCAGTAGCAAATCCGGCGCGCAAACCATCCCCGGATGGGCGACTGTCATTTCTCCAGGCCCGGCCAACGAATCGGGACAAACTGTGGCTTTTCAAGTGGTAGGGAATGATAATGCTGCTTTGTTTAGTGTACAACCTGTGATCGACTCGGCGGGAATGTTAACTTTTATACCGACGGCAGGGGCGATCGGCAGTGCTAATATCACCTTAAACCTGAAAGATAATGGCGGCACAGATAACGGCGGTGTCGATACTTCCCCCAACCAAACTTTCACTATAAACCTGACTAATCCCGGCACATTCAACTTCAGCAACGCCAATTACAGCGTTAATGAAAACGGTCAGTTTGCCACAATTACCGTTACTCGCACTGATGCTACTAATGTGGCTGCTGCTGTCAGTTACACTACAAGTAATGGCACTGCTAATGCTGGCAGCGACTATAACCAGACATCGGGAACATTAAATTTTGACATTGGCGAAAGTGTGCAAACTTTCACGATTGCCATTGTGGATGATTCCGAAATAGAACAAAATGAAACTGTTAATTTAAGTCTGAACAATCCCACTAACGGAGCAGATTTAGGAGCAATTTCTAGTGCTCTTTTGACTATTGTAGATACAACTCCGACTCCGACTCCGACGCCAATTCCGACGCCAATTCCTGCGGAAACTCCGACGCCAATTCCTGCGGAAATTCCGACTCCGACTCCGACGCCAATTCCGACGCCAATTCCTGTGGAAACTCCGACGCCTGCGGAAATTCCAATTCCCACACCGACGCCAATTCCGACGCCAATTCCTGCGGAAATTCCAATTCCCACACCGACTCCGACGCCAATTCCTGCGGAAATTCCAATTCCCACACCGACGCCAATTCCTGCGGAAATTCCAATTCCGACGCCAATTCCTGCGGAAATTCCAATTCCCACACCGACGCCAATTCCTGCGGAAATTCCAATTCCCACACCGACGCCAATTCCTGCGGAAACTCCAATTCCGACGCCTGCGGAAACTCCAATTCCGACGCCAATTCCTGCGGAAACTCCAATTCCGACACCGACTCCGACGCCTGCGGAAACTCCGACGCCTGCGGAAACTCCGACACCAATTCCGACGCCAATTCCGATATCTGCGGAAACTCCAATTCCGACGGCTAAACCTGGGGAAACGCCGATCGCAAATCAGAATTCGATCGCCCAAACTACATCTCCACCAACCGAAACCCCCAAACCTGCGGTAATTCCTGCTGCTTCGGAAGACTGTACGTGCGATCGGCTAAATTTACCCGATCGCGCTTCCATTCCCGCCCAAAATATCCCTGCAAACACCCTCAGCGGTACAGACAGCAGGGATTCCCTAACCGGCAGCAATATTAATGACAGCATCAACGGTTTTAACGGCAGCGACTTGCTAATGGGCTTATTGGGTAGCGATAATATTTACGGTGGTTTTGCTAGCCCGGTTGCTTTGGGCCCGGATGCAGACAGCGACACCATATTTGGCAACGAAGATAACGACTACATCGTCGGGCACGCTGGGAATGACATTATTTATGCGGGTAAAGATGATGATTTGGCGATCGCAGGCAAAGATGATGACGTAGTTTGGGGCGACAAAGGCAACGATACCTTGCTTGGGGATGAAGGTGGCGATCGTTTATTTGGGGGCACTTCTGACTCGTCTGAGGGCGACTTAACAGGAAAAGATTTGCTTTTTGGCGATCGCGGCAACGACCTTTTATACGGGCAAGAAAGCGCAGATACTCTGGTTGGGGGCGAGGACAATGATACCATCCACTGCGGCAAAGATAACGATCTAATTTGCGGCGATTCGGGCAATGATTTGCTGTTTGGAGATTTGGGAAGTGACACCATCTGTGGCGGCGAAGGCGATGATACAATTTTCGGAGATACTGACAATATCGCGACGGATGCTAGCAGTCAAAAAGATTATTTGTGCGGCGGTAACGGCAACGATCTAATTTTTGGCGGTGGAGATGCGGATCAATTGTGCGGCGGTGAGGGTAGCGATACTCTGTGGGGCGACAAGGGTGATGATACTTGGATTGGGGGAAGCGGGCGCGATTACTTTTGCTTGACTGCGATGGAAGGTGGCGATGTTATTGTTGATTTTAGGCAAGGTGAGGATTTATTGGTTTTGATGGGAGGCTTAAAGGTCGATCGACTCAGCATAGTTGAAGAAAACACTACAACTTTTATCAAAATTGCCAACACAGATCAAATCTTAGCTAGCCTCAAGGGTGTGCCAGCTAATCTCATCACCCAACAGGATTTTACAGTAATTGGGCTTGGTTTGTAGATAAGACGGCGGTTTCAACCGCGTCTACACAAACTCTTTGAATATCTGAGTGAGTTGCTTTTCGGTTTGTCTAGCCCGGACAAACCACTTAAATCCAACGCACAAAGCGTCAGCAAATAGCCACATCACCTTGATTTATCCTCTCGTTAATTAATCCACCCTGCCTTCTTAGGGCAGGCTAGGGGCGATCGGGAGGAGTATGGAGTTAAACACAATATTGGTACTACACTTGGGGTTAAGTTGAAACTAATGGTGCGAAGTACGCACCCTAAAGTTTCTCGTTTTCCGGCTCTGAGTATTCTTTAAACTGTCACGATATTCGGTTCCAAAGTTGCCACTAATTTGAGATTGTACTCATCTTCAAAACAGGGCTTTTTATAATCCAAACTCCACATTTCCAGAGCGCAATCGTCCGCGGGGTTGAGCGGTTGCAGCCGCAAGTGAAACTCTCGCACTTCCGGGCGGTGTTCGCATTTGAAGTCAGCAATAGCGCCAATTTGCCGCCTATCTAAAGCCACAGCCAACCGCAGAAAAGGATGCAGTTTACTCACTACTTCTCGGTATCTTTTCGGGAGAATTTGAAAATTTTCATGCTTCTTTTTGGGAGGATTTTTGCGGTGATATCGAGCTAGATTAGCAATTACTTCAATCTCTGTTTCAGTGTATCCCAATAACTCACCATTGCGAATTAAATAGTAAGAATGCTTGTGGTGCGCCGAATGACTGACGTACAAACCGGAGTTGTGCAGAATCGCCGCCGCCCACAGCAACTCGCGTTCTTCTGTTCCCCAATTGTGTAAAATTCCTTGGGTTTGGTCGAACAAATTCAGGGCAAATTCGGCGGTTCTTTCACTTTGTTTTAAGTTAACTTGATATTTTGCAGCCATGTGTAGAACGCTGCGCTGGCGGATTGAACCTTGATAGCGCAAGCGGTTTTCGATCAAACCGCGGCTCAGCATCCAGTCAACTATTACGCCTTCTCTCAAAGATCGATCGCACACAGTGAGCGATTCCATCCCTAATAGTGTCATCGCTTCCTGCAAAATCAAAGCGCCGGCGAGAATAATTTCCGCCCGCTTATCAGACATTCCGGGAATTGCCAGCCTTTCCGAGTAAGAAAGTTTGCGAAAGCGATTGACTAAATCGCGCAAATCTTTTAAACTTAACTGATAGCCAGCTAGCGGACTCGGAACTGTTCCCAACTTTTCGCGAGCGTTAATTGCAGCCAGAGTTTCGATGGTTCCAGCAGTGCCAATTAAGCGCAGATGTTCGTCTGTCTTGAATTGCGATCGCAATTCGTCGATCGGTCTTTCCAGCGAAATCCGAATATAAGCTTGCAAATAAGCAAACTCCTCCTTGCTAATCGGGTCAGTTTTGACAAATTCTCCAGTCAGGCGAACCGCACCAATTTTGGTACTGGTGAGACAGCGCGGTTCAGAACTATCTCCTAAAATCAACTCAGTAGAACCGCCGCCAATATCAATAATTACCTGGGACTGATTGTTAAATTCCATTCCCGAAAGTACGCCGAGATAAATTCTCCGCGCTTCTTCCTGACCGGAAATTAAGCTAACATTCAGGTCTAATTCCTCAGCAACTCGTTTGAGAAAATCCCGCCCGTTAGGAGCTTCTCGAACCGCACTCGTAGCCACAGCGATAATTTGTTCGGCGTTGCAAGTTTTAGCAATGTCTAGAAAACGGCTCAGAGTGACGATCGCCCTTTCCATAACCTCAGCCTTTAAACAGCCTGTTTTTGCTTCGGAATCGCCTAACCGAACCGTATCTTTTTCTCTAGCAATAATCGCAAAGGCGGGTAATTTCGGATCGATCCGCGCCACCACCATGTGAAACGAGTTAGTACCCATATCAATAGCAGCAATAATGCGATTTGACTCCGCAGAAGCACTTGAATTAACCATTGGAGTGTATGGGGGTTGATAGATATTATGATTATTTCACGAATCCAGTTAGGCATCCTATGAAATCAGCAAAAATCGGGAATTAGGGCATCGGGCATCGGGCATCGGCCAAACAGGGCATCGGGACATACATCACTTTTTTGAGAACCGCTATATTAGGTGATTTTGCCTAAAATTTGATAACATTTAATGTTAAAAATCTAAAATCTAGAATTAAAATGCTTCAAGAGTCCGATCGCCCAACCGAATCCACATTGCTAACCATCATAAAGCTTTTGAGGTGGGACAAACCAGCAGGAAGGCTGATTTTAATGATTCCAGCCCTGTGGGCCGTCTTTTTAGCATCAGACGGGAGGCCGCCCGCAGCATTGGTGGGCGTAATTGTGTTGGGTACCTTAGCCACCAGTGCGGCGGGATGCGTGATTAACGACTTGTGGGATCGCGATATCGATCCCGAAGTCGAAAGAACGCGATCGCGCCCCCTAGCATCCCGCGCCCTGAAAGTGCAAACTGGTATCGGAGTTGCTTTAATTTCCTTTGCAAGCGCCGCCATTCTCGCCTTTTATCTCAATCCTTTAAGCTTCTGGCTGTGCGCTGCCGCCGTACCAGTAATTATCTGCTATCCCCTAGCAAAAAGAGTCTTTCCAGTGCCGCAATTAGTATTATCAATAGCCTGGGGATTTGCCGTATTAATTAGTTGGAGCGCGGCCGTAAATCAATTAGAAATAGCAACTTGGCTGCTGTGGGGAGCAGTCGTGTTTTGGACGATGGGATTTGACACAGTTTACGCGATGAGCGACAGAGAAGATGATTTGCGTTTGGGTGTGAATTCCAGCGCCATATTTTTTGGGGATAATGCCGCTAATGCTGTGGGTTTTTTCTTTGTTGGGACTGTCGGTTTGTTAGCAGCAATGGGAATTAATTTACATTTGCATATTGGCTTTTGGATAGCGATTGGTGCGGCAGCGATTTTGTGGGTTTTGCAGTACAGTCAACTGCGAAAGACCGACATTCCGAATCCCGTTTACGGTCAAATTTTCCGCCAAAATGTTTGGGTGGGGTTTGTGATTTTGGCGGGGATGATTGTTGGGGATATTTTTTGATAAGTTCCCCAATATCAAGTGTAGGTTAAGTTTAACGCTCGTGAAACAAAACTTACACTTGCTCAGAATCGTGAAGCTGAGAAATAAAAAGTGGGTTCCAGAAACACTCAAGTGAAAGCAAAAAAATAGTAGCAGTGAAGATTAAAGCAATCGACGACGATCGCCAAAAATTCAGTTTATTTACTTGACAAAATAACTCTTGTAAGCTACTCTGAAAGCACCTCTACATTTAAATTGTCATATAAAATTTTATTCATAATGTAGACCCTACACTTTATGATTCAAAAAATCCGTGAAGCTCTTGCATTATTCGCATCAAACTTTGTGCTGTTTAGTTTGATAGTGCTAACAGTATGGTTGCCGGGGTCAATTCTGTTGATATATTTGCGCCTGTACGTTTTTCCGGGGATGAATGGCGGAGACGAGTTGCGTATAACCATTCAAGAGTTGCGAATGTCGCAATTCATTGAAGGCTCGTTTGGTACGCTGTACGTGGGTGCATTACTTCATGCACTTGCTCAGTTGAAGCGGGGACTTCATCCAACTTATCGTGAGTCCATGACCCACGCAGCACGAAAGTGTTTCAAGCTGTTCGGAACTCGTTTTGTCACGGGATTTATTGTGCTAGGTGGTTTAATTCTTTTCATCGTTCCAGGTGTCATCTTCGCATTGCGCTATGCACTAATTGATGCCGCTGTGGTGCTGGAAGGTGTAGAAGGCTCGAAGGCTCAAAAAATGAGTGCGAATTTGACTCAAGGGAAAAGATGGAAGATATTTTGGACGATGATTCTGACCTATCTTGGATTGTTTATTGCTTCGATGATTGTGTCTTGGATTTTGTATTTACCGCTATCATTAATTGGACAACATGATAACTTTGGAATCGAATTAATCTACCAGTGTATTGCGAGTATTCTTTCTGCATTGCCCATCATAGTTTTGTTTTTGTTCTACTGGGATGCAAAAAATCAGCAGCCGGTTGTCTAGGGTAAGTCTGATGTCTAACAGTGCGATCTCCTACTATCAAGGTGACAATTCAGGTAATAGCTCTATCTACGATCCTGCTCAAAATTATCAAATCGTATTTGCCAGTTCAAGTTATGAAGAAGCTAAACTCTGCCTATTAGAAAATGAATACGAACGAGTAGAACGTCGATTACAAATGTCAGCAGCATAAACCCTATTGTTCAGACACAATAAAAGTGCGAGCGCCCGTTATACAATCAAAAAGGCGATAGATAATTTTATCCGGCGGTAAGCTACGAATTTTTTCTATCAGCTTGGTTTCGAGACTTTTAGCGCTACTCATTTTCTTTGACCTGTTTAATAAAAAAATAACACACATTCTTCCCAACCAGATACTCAACCATAAAATATGAAAAAAACTATCATTGGCATCATGGGCCCAGGCGAAAGTGCCACATCAACTGACTTAGAAAACGCCTATCAACTCGGACAACTCATCGCCGAAGCAGGATGGATATTGCTAACTGGCGGCAGAAATCTCGGCGTGATGGATGCCGCCAACAAAGGTGCAAAATCAGCTAACGGTTTAACAATCGGCATCCTTCCGGGAAACGATACTCGCGGCATTTCCGAAGCTGTAGATATTGCCATTGTCACCGATATGGGAAACGCCAGAAATAACATTAATATTCTTTCTTCAGATGTGATAATTGCCTGCGGTACGGGCGCGGGTACCGCTTCGGAAATTGCCCTCGCCATCAAAGCTCACAAGCAAGTTATTTTGTTAAATCATAGCTGGGAAAGTCAACTTTTCTTTAAAGATTTAGGCAAAATTAACATTTTTGTGGTACACAATGCTGTAGAGGCTATGAATCAAGCTCGCGAAATCCTAACAAATCCCAGATGAAATTCAAGATGAAAGTAAGCAAATTCAACTTTTGTGCGATCGCAATTTTCCTAACTCTGGGTATTTTCGGCAGTACCAAAGCAGACGGAGGAATTGCACAGTTCAGTTTCAGCAACAAATCCACTCAAACTTTAGCACAAACCCTCCCTCCTGCGCCCCCTTCGGCACAGCCTGTTACCGAACAAGAAGCGCCACTTATTCGCAGCGAATCCGTGCCGGATCAAATAGCTTTAGCAACCCATTTGCAGACAATCAAAGCTAGAATGTACGGTGCTTACTGGTGTCCTCACTGTCACACGCAACAAGAACTTTTCGGCAAAGAAGCATTTACTGCGATTACTTACATTGAGTGCGATCCCAGAGGGAAAGATGCTCAACCGGATTTGTGCAAAGCTGCGAAGATTCAAGCTTATCCCACTTGGGAAATTCGGGGCAAATATTACACCGGCAGGCAATCTTTGGAAAAACTTGCTCTTTTATCCGGTTATAAAGGCAGCAGCAATTTTGTGCCACCACTTCCCTCTCCTTAAGAATATCTAACTGACAAGGCAAACATTCTTAGCGACACCACCGAAACTCACCTAAATCAAATGATTTCTGATTTTAGTCGTTTTACCTCGATCGCAAATCGATCTATGAAGCTCAAAAAAAACTCATCTGTAACTGGCAATTAAGATAAATTAGTCAGGATAAAAGCTTCCCGATTGACCTGTAACAGTAATTTTTACTCTATCGGGCTGCATAGTCTGCGAGCGCATCTCTCATAAGTATGATGCGCTCGCTAATCATATCAAACAGCATCACAAAACGTTGCGATGACTCGTTGCAAATTTTAATTATTTAGAATAAGATTTATTAAGGATGAAATCAACCGTGAAATATCAACTCCTTTTTTTTATCCCAACCTAAAAAATTGATCGAGTTGGGTTCACTATAAAATCATCAAAAACTTGAGTTTCTACTACCCAGCTCATCTTGTTAAATAGCATAGGAATTTTTCAATGAAACCGAATTTAGTTACGGTAGCTTTAAGTGCGATCGTCCTCCTAGGGCTGCCCAGTTGCAGTACGACGACCAGCAGTGCCACCACGACAACAGCGCCCACGACTGCGGCAACGCAAACCCAAACCTCGATCAAAGTTGGGGGATCAAGCAGCACGTTGGGTCTGATTAAGGTGCTGCAAACCAACTACGAAGCTACCGCAAAAAACGTCAAAATTACCCAGCTAGAACCGGGGCAGTCTGAAAATATAATTGATGGGATTAAACAGACATTAGTCGATCTAGGTGTAATCTCGAAAAAATTAAAGCCAGAAGAAAATGATGGCACTTTAGAGTCTCGCGAGGTGGTTCATGATGCCCTTTTAGTTGCCACTCATCCCAGCGTCACAGGGGTGAAAGACCTCACGACTGAAGACCTCAAAGGTATTTATAGTGGCAGCATCACCAACTGGAAGGAACTCGGAGGAACCGATGCTAAAATTGTACTGCTCGATCGCCCAGAAGATGAATCTGCCAAGCGACTCTTGCGGGAATATTACCTAGGAGCAGATTTAAAGAATTCATTAGAAGCAATCGTATTTCGGAAAGAAGGGGAATTGATCGAGGCAATTCAAAGCACTCCTTACAGCATCGGTACCTTTTCCCTTGCTCACGCCATTTCCGAAAAACTACCTGTCAACCGCCTCAGCCTCAACGGGGTTGAACCAACACGAGAAAATGTCAAAGCGGGCAAGTATCCGATGGTTCGGACAATTTCAATTCTCTGGCACAAAAAACCGACCGAGGCTACCCAAGCGCTACTTCAATACATCTCTAGTCCGCCAGGAATCAACGCGATTGAGGAGTCTGGCTTTATTTTCGTGACCCCATCCGCCAAGGATTAAGAGCTGTGGCCATCCAATCCAGATACGCGCGGTTACCCGTTTCCGCCAAGTTGTTATCGCCTCTGTTATTTGCATTTCTGAGTCTATGGACTGTTGGAACCTTGGGTTTTGGTTATTTTGCTAGAAACAGCTTAGAACAAATGGCGCGAAAGGAGATCGTGGATCTGGCTAGTATGCTGCGGGAATCTCTAAAGCAAAGGCAAGAATCACTCCGTTTGAAAGCCCGTTCGGTGAGTGAGGATAATGATGTCATCACAGCAGTAATAAAGGGCGATCGCCCTTTATTGCTGCGGACTATATTACCAATCCAAGCTGGTCTTAAACTGGATTTGATCAGAATAGTTGACGCTGATGGTCAAGTCTTAGTGTCTTCACAGTTGGGAGCAATAAGACAGGCGACATTGCAGGATGCCTCTGTGAACCGTGCCGCCCGAACCGGACTAGAGTTATCGGGAATCCTCCTGGCCCAAAACAGGGCTCCGTCTTCCATGATTGGGTTAATATCAATCAAATCATCTCAAAAGATCCTAGCTGGTTTGGTTGCGGGATTAGCCATTGACGATACAGCGCTCCAGTCGATTCGTGGCAACACATCCATACATTTGGTGGCTTTTGACGGCGAGAAGGTGACGGCTGCTACTTTGCCACTTCCGCGCGATCGACCTTGGCAATTTCGACAGCCAGACGGGTTGCCCACCAAAATCAGGATTGCAGGTGAAGAATACCTGATCGCAACAATCGAATTACAAAGTTTTGATGGGGCAAATCTCCAAATTGCTGTACTCAAGTCTGCTAAGGAAATAGACGAAGCAGAACAGCATTTATGGTTTGTGGTGGGCGGCTTTGGTCTATTAGGAAGTGTCCTGATCGCAGTCGTGATGATCGGAGGTTTCCGTCTCACCCAAGCTCTGAGCCGTCGCATTCAAAGACTGACTGAGGCAACCCAGGAATTGGCCAGAGGCAATTTAGCCATTGGTATTCCGGTTGATAGTCAGGATGAAGTGGGGCTTTTAGCTGAGGGATTTAAGAGTATGGCAGAGCAACTTATGGCTCGCGATCGGCAACTGAACCAACAGGTGCAACAACTAGAGAGTACCCTTGAAGAACTGCACCGCACCCAGAGTCAGATGGTGCATAACGAAAAAATGTCGGCACTGGGGCAAATGGTGGCAGGGATAGCGCACGAAATCAACAACCCGGTAAGCTTTATCTACGGCAACCTGTCTCATCTCAACGATCACATCCATGACTTAGTGCGATTACTAGATGCCTATCAAATGGATCATCCCAACCCGTCCCCATCAATTCAAGATGACCTAGAGGATGTGGATCTAAACTTCCTAAAAGAGGATCTCACTAAGATTCTTAAGTCGATGAAAGTGGGCAGCGCTCGCATTCGGGACATTGTGGTTTCGTTGCGTAGCTTTTCTCGTCTGGATCACTCGGAATTCAAGGCTGTCGATCTCCATGAAGGCATTGATGACACTTTGATGATTTTAGAACATCGCCTTCAAGCCAACCCAGAACGCCCAACCATTGAAGTAGTCCGACAATATGGCGAGGTACCGTTGGTAGAATGCTATGCAGGTCAACTTAATCAGGTGTTTATGAACTTGCTATCAAATGCGATCGATGCTTTGGAAGAGAGCAATGAAGGACGTAGTTTTCAGGATATTGCTGACCAACCGAATCGGATTTGGATTAAGACTACCAAAACAAAAAAACAGTGGGTGCAGATTGCGATCGCCGATAACGGTACAGGTATTCCAGAGAAAGCGCGATCGCGCCTATTCGATCCCTTCTTCACTACTAAACCCGTAGGCAAGGGGACAGGATTAGGCTTATCCATTAGCTATCAGGTGGTGAAGGAAAAGCATGGAGGAAAACTGTGGTGTGATTCCACCCTGGGCGAAGGCACGAAGTTTGTGATTGAGATTCCCATAGAGGTCGGACTCAGCCAATAAATAGTTGAGCATCGGTTTGCAGTTTTTCGACTCACTGTCAACCGTCAACCGTCAACCGTCAATTGTCAACTGTCTTCTCACTAAAATACTCTTCAACAATTTTCAAAATCCGCGACGCAGCCAAACCGTCACCAAAGGGATTAATTGCCATTGCCATTGCGTCGTAAGCTGTAGAATCACTCAGCAATTCTGCGGCTGCTGTGAAAATTGTATCAGAATTTGTACCGACAAGTTTAGCGGTTCCGGCGGCAATTGCTTCTGGTCTTTCTGTGGTTTCTCGCAATACTAAAACTGGCTTACCCAAACTCGGTGCTTCTTCTTGCAAGCCGCCGGAATCTGTGAGAATTAAATGACTTCTCTGCATGGCTCCTACTAATTCGGCGTAGTCCAATGGTTCAGTTAAAAAGATTCTTGGATGGTCGCCCAAAAGAGCTTTTAATGGTTCCCGAACTGTCGGATTTCTATGCAGCGGTAAGAGTAAGGCTGTATCGGGAAATTTATCGAGAATTTGGATGAATGCCCTGGCAATTCCTGCTAAGGGTTTTCCCCAATTTTCGCGGCGGTGGACTGTTGCTAAAATAGTGCGATGTTTGCTCCAATCTAGGTTGGGAATTTTGCATTCTGGTTCGCGTTTGGCGACGGATAACAAAGCGTCGATTACTGTGTTGCCTGTACGGTGAATTTCTCCTAAAACGCCCGATCGCCCTAAATTCTCTGCAGCCAGCGCTGTTGGGGCAAAATGCAGCCTTGTGAGCTGAGATATCAACCGTCGGTTAGCCTCTTCGGGATAGGGATTGAACACGTCGTCTGTCCGCAATCCGGCTTCTACGTGACCGACTGGTATTTTCTGGTAAAATGCAGCTAAAGCTGCTGCAAATGCTGTTGTTGTATCGCCCTGCACTAATACGATTTCTGGCTGCAATTCCTTAAAGCAGGCTTCTAAACCTTGCAAACTGCGGGATGTAATGTCGGTTAGGGTTTGCTGGTGCTGCATAATTGCTAAATCGCGATCGGCTTTCAGGTCGAACATTTGCATTACTTGCTCGACCATTTCTCGGTGCTGACCGGTTAAAATTACTTGGGTGTCAAAGATTGGTGAATTTTTGAACAGTTGAATTACAGCGGCTAGTTTGATCGCTTCCGGGCGAGTTCCTAGGACGATACAAACGCGGTGTGTGGCTTCGGGCATGGTAAAATTGGGTAGTTGAGATTTTTGCTGCTCTTAAAGGCTGAATATTTTATAGCAGGTTTGAATAGTTGGTGAATAAGATTTATTTTTTTTATGAACCGCAGAGGGCGCAGAGGGCGCGGAGGAGAGAATAGAGTTAGAAGGTGTTTTTTTGGGAGTTATATTGTTTTTGCTTGCACTATTTGTACATTTTTAATTTTTAATTGGTCATGCCCTATCGCTACATTCTATTTTACAAACCTTACGATGTTTTAACTCAGTTCACTGACAATTCCAGCGAGAATAAACGCAGTACCCTGAAAGATTATATTCCGATTCCTGATGTTTATGCGGTGGGAAGGCTCGATCGCGATAGCGAAGGTTTGTTGCTGTTAACGGATGACGGACAAATGCAGCACCGCCTCAGCGATCCAAAATTCGCTCATCCTCGCACTTATTTGGTTCAGGTGGAACGGGTTCCAGATGCAGGCGCGATCGCCCTTTTGCAAACTGGTGTCACAATTCAAGATTATCGGACTCGATCGGCAAAAGTGCAATTATTATCAGCAGAACCCCAATTACCGCCCCGCCAGCCCCCGATTCGATTTCGCAAAAACATTCCCACAGCTTGGCTGGAAATGACTCTCACAGAAGGCCGCAACCGCCAAGTGCGCCGGATGACCGCAGCAGTAGGGTTTCCGACGCTGCGGCTGGTGAGAAGTGCGATCGGGCATTTGCAACTAAATGACTTGAAACCCGGTGAATGGCGCGAATTAACTCAAGCTGATTTGAGATTTGAGATTTGAGATTGCAGAATTACAGTCAACAGTCAAAAGTCAGTAGGGGCGGTGGATGGTGCGGGCCCGCCCTCAACAGTCAACAGTCAACAGTCAACCGTTAACAGTCAACCGTCAACAGTCAACAATCAACTACTTTCTGGGCGGCAAAATAAAACTCTCGTTTCCATCCTTATCTTTTTTTACCTGAGCTCCCAACTTAACAAGAGCTTGTTTCGCCCTTTGCCGCACCAACTTATCAGTTGTTTGAGCATAAACCGTACTCCAAGCATTAAACCGCACCGGCACGCTATCTGGATCTCGGCGCAAATACTCAGCAGTTGCTCGAAACAGCGGCGCTAATTTCGGGCCGTCGGCTGTGTTTTCTACCCAATCAGCGGCCATTTCGTGAGAGCGCATTGAGTCGGGAATATCGCCCAACAGCAGCAACTCATCAAGACCTTTGGTTCGCCACACAATCCACGCTTGGGGATTATTTTCCCGCGAAAGGGCGTTAGTACCGCGCTCTATAAACTTAACAGCAGTTTCAGGCTTTCCCTGATAAAAAGAAACGGCTGTGGACAGAAACAGGTAGATGTCAGCCCAGCGTGGATCGCGCCGAGTAATTATGTCAAAATAATCTTGACTGAGATTGTAGCCCGTCACATCTCGGGCTTCATCGTCGCCAAAATACTGCAAAAATTTCAGAAATGTCCAGTCGGCAATTAAATTGTCAAACCCAAAACTAGGAAGTGTTTTGAGCATTTTTAGCCGCAGGGCTTCTTGCTGCGCTTCTTGCTGGGAGGCTTGCTTGAAACTGGCGGCAGACATTGCAGAGACCGGCTTTCGTTCCGGAACGCTAACTGCGGGCATTCCTCCCAATTGCCCGATCGACTGCATGGTAATCACTCCCGCCAGCGCTGCTATACCGATAACTCCATTAACGAGCAGGCTCAACCACTTACGCGAAAATTGTTTGATTTTAGCTTCCACGGCACCTTCAAATCCAAGTTTAAAATTAAGTTTATTAAAATACAGTAACGATTGGTTGGCGATCGGCTATGAATCTCGTTAAACTATCCAAAGGGATGGTGGAGCCTCCACACAATAGTTTAAATGGTAGTTTGAGATTTTTTAGCAATATAAAATCTCAAATCAAAAATCTAAAATCGAATTGAGCCAAAATTCAATGAATCAAGCCCGCAGACGCTTTTCTATGTTACAGGCAGCCCTGTTCACTGGGGCGATGGCCACAACCGCTTCGATATCTTTACTCGTTCCTGGCCTGAGTCAATCAGTCCGCGCCGAGCTTCAAGATAGCCCCAAAGCTGTCTTAGACGAAGCTTGGCAAATTGTGAACCGAGACTATGTTGATGGCAGCTTTAACAAGACTGACTGGCAAGTGGCCCGCCAAGAATTGTTGAGCAAAAACTATACCTCTCGCGAAGCTGCCTACACCGCTCTCCGCAAAGCCCTAGAGAAATTAAACGACCCCTACACGCGCTTCATGGACCCGAAGCAGTACGAAGCGCTGACGAATCAAACCTCCGGGGAACTGACAGGGGTGGGGATGAGGCTGGAACAAGACGAGAAAACGAAAGCGATTACGGTAGTCGAACCGATGGAAAATTCCCCGGCCCTGAAAGCAGGGATTCAAGCGGGCGATACGATTTTGGCGATTGATGGCAAAACTACCAAGGACTTGACTGTCTCGGATGCGGCTCAGATAATTCGGGGCGACGAAGGCACGAAAGTTTCGCTGCGGATGGCTCGTCCGGGCAAAAGCGAGTTTGATATTACTCTGACTAGGGCGAGAATTGAGGTAGCTGCGGTTCGCTACAGCCTCAAGGATGAAGGGGGTGAAAAAGTAGGTTACATCCGCTTGCAAGAGTTTAGTTCCCACGCGGGCGAACAAATGGAGGCGGCGATTAAAAAGCTCTCGGCTCAAAAAGCTGACGCTTTTGTGTTGGATTTGCGGGGGAATCCCGGCGGTTTGCTGCGGGTGAGCATTGATATTGCCCGGATGTGGATGGATACAGGGGCGATCGTCCGTACAGTCGATCGCGCGGGCGATTCTCAGGAAATGCGGACAAACCGCACTGCGCTCACTGACAAGCCTTTGGTGGTGCTCGTGGACGACAACTCGGCCAGCGCCAGCGAGATTTTGGCTGGTGCTCTCAAGGACAACAAGCGCGCAACTGTGATCGGCACCCAAACTTTTGGCAAAGCTTTGGTGCAGTCGGTGCATTCTTTGTCTGACGGTTCGGGATTGGCGGTGACGATCGCACATTACTATACTCCCAACGGTACGGACATCAGCCACAAGGGCGTTACTCCCGATGTTAGGGTGGAAATCACCGACGAACAAAAGCTGACATTAGCTAACAAACCGACATTGGTTGCGACTAAGGACGATCCTGTTTACGCG
The DNA here is from genome assembly GCF_036701775.1 of Microcoleus sp. N9_A2. Classification (NCBI taxonomy): domain Bacteria; kingdom Bacillati; phylum Cyanobacteriota; class Cyanophyceae; order Oscillatoriales; family Microcoleaceae; genus Microcoleus; species Microcoleus sp. N9_A2. Next base: position 121,263 of record NZ_JAUBRH010000004.1, read on the forward strand.
CAGGCGATCGCACTTTTGAAAACTACCGCGGCCTCAACCCGCCCCGTTGCGGCTAATGAGACTCTTACTCCTGAGAAGTAGTTGAAAGCGTAAGCTATTAACAATTAGTTTTAAGATAAAACCCGCCGATGCGGGTTTTATTTTTGTAGCCACGGCAGGAGGAGATTGCTATGATTAGGTCGATCGCCAAAAATCAATCAATCAATCAGCGATCGTGATTTTAAAGATTTTTAAATTCGCGAGTTCCCTGATAGCCAGATAAATCTCCTAACTCCTTCAACGATTTTTGCCCTTGGTAAAACTTACCGTTAATTTCCCAAGTGGGAGTCCCCTGAATCTTCGCAGCTTGACAAAGATCAGGCCTCGCATTTTTCCCTTGAGGATTGCACTCGATATAATTGATAATGCGAGCCGCTTCTTTGCCAAAACTTTCTTTCTGCATCTGACAGTGATCGCAGGTAAAAGAGCCGTACATTTTAGCTCCCACTCTTTTTAAATGCTGTGCTAAAGCAATTTCCGAAGTACCGGAAGATGTTGTAGTCTTCATGCTAGTCTCCCTAGCAGTACCGAGATTATTCACATCGGCATAAAGAGCGAGAGAAGAAATCAGCACTAACATAGATACCAGAATTCCAATGAAAAATAGTTGCCCAATATCATCCCATTCGCGACCGATTAATGCTAAGACAAACAAGCTAGTTGCAAACAAAGCAGACGCAACACAATAAATACAAGTTGCTTTGATGTCAACAGTGAGTACGTACATCAAATAGCCACTAAAAATCATCATTGCTGTACCGCCAGCAAACAGCAATAGTCCCGTCCAAGACTCTAACTTAGAGCGGAGAGCCTTCTGTTCTGCCGGATTGACTAATAGGGGAGCTACGGCAAAAATTATCATGCTCAAATAGCCCAAAAACCCGAACAAAGAAAGAGGCAAACCAAAAACATAAGCATAGGGACTCGAAAGCACTATATCGCAGCCGGCTATGGGACAAGTTACCGCTCCTTGGGATAACTTGACGGCTGTTAGATAGGCAGTGATCGCAGCCCCAATACTTGCAATTCCTGCCATAATCGGACGGGAATAGCGGTGAATCCAAGGCAGAGAACGTTGACGACGCATAATATTTTTTCCTGTGCTGGATATTTCGCCAGACTAAAGTTTATTACCAACCATTTTACACTTTTAGGAAATAAGCTACAACTCCTAAAACTATTAACACTGCTCCGGTTAATCCTTGTTCATGATGCTCAAAAAAATGCAGCTTTTCTTCTAAAGCATTAACTCCTTTCATGCCCAAATCTACTAGCAAAACCATTCCCAAAACAGTCACCACTAAGTAGACGACAGAAACTACAAGTATGCCGATCCAACCAATCGTTCCTGCTGAAAAATAATAGGCTTCTATTTCGATGCAAGGCGAGAAAAACATTCCTGTTCCTAAAACAGCTAGAATTTGAAATTGCGATCGCTTGGTAGTTAAATTAACTGTTTCAACGTGATGATGGTGGTGGTGCTGTTTGCGAGAACTATCTAACTCTGCCAAAAGATAGATAATTCCTAAAACCAATAAAACTAAAGGCGCAATTACTTTAGCTGCCTCTACATAGGTAGCAGCTAACTTGTAACCAAATAAGCCGACGACAATTCCAATTAGGATAATGCTGAGAGTATGAGCAACTCCTGTAATTACTGTTGCCCGCAAAGTTTCGCTGCGAGACCAATTTTCAGTTTTACCAATCGCAATTAATGGCATCCAGTGGTTGGGAATTAATGCGTGAATAATACTAAGAGCTAGACTTCCCAACAGAATTTTGATGACACTTTCCATTTGCTTTCCTCTACAAATTGCTACAAGGATGGAGGAATTGCCCGCCCTCCTGGAGTTTTCATCCGACTACTTTAAAACTCTAGTTGCATTGAAAATTGCAGCTAAAGCGACCCCAACATCGGCAAAAACTGCCTCCCACATAGTAGCCAAACCAAAAGCACCCAAAGCAATAAATATCGCTTTAACTGACATCGCAAAAATGATATTTTGCCAGACAATATTGTGAGTCTTTCTGGCAATTTGGATGGCTTGCGCCACCTTTGACGGTGCATCTGCCATAATCACAATGTCAGCAGTTTCGATCGCCGCATCCGAACCCAAACCGCCCATCGCTATGCCCACATCAGCCCTAGCCAGAACTGGTGCATCATTAATTCCATCCCCGACAAAGACAATTTTATCGCCTTTTTTAGATTGGGATATCAGTTTTTCGATCGCCTCAACTTTTCCTTCGGGCAATAACTCAGCTAAATAGGAATCTAAACCGAGCTTTTTCGCAACACTATCGGCTACAGCTTGATTATCTCCCGTCAGCATCACAATTCGCTCCACACCCAGTTTCTTGAGGTCGCGAATCGCCTGTACTGCGTCGTCTTTAAGCTCGTCAGCAATTAAAATATAGCCAGCGTAGCGGTTGTCTACTGCTAAATGGACGATCGTACCTTCAGCATTGCAAACATCGTGAGCAATGTTTTCTCGGTGCAGCAAACGGTCATTTCCCGCAAAAACAATTTGATTGTTGACTTGGGCTCGGATGCCGTGTCCCGCTATTTCTTCGTAATCTTTCACATCCGATGAATCAATCTTGCCGCCGTAAGCTTCCAGAATAGATTTCGCAACTGGGTGATTAGATTGAGATTCTACTTTTGCGGCTATTTCCATTAACTGAGATTTGGAAAAACCATTTTGAGGTACAATTTGTGCTACTTTAAAAACTCCTTTTGTCAGAGTTCCTGTTTTGTCCAAAACAACTGTCTTGACTGCTGTCAGCGTATCTAAAAAAGTCGAGCCTTTAACCAAAATACCGCGCTTGGCTGCACCGCCAATTCCCCCAAAGTATCCCAGAGGAATGCTAATCACCAATCCGCAAGGGCAGGAAATAACTAACAAGACTAGGGCGCGGTACACCCACAAAAATCTGTCTGCATTAGTTACTCCAGAAATGAACAAAGGCGGAATTAAAGCCACTGCTAGGGATGCAAACACTACAAAAGGCGTGTAGTAACTGGCAAATTTGGTGATAAATTTCTCAGTTTCAGCTTTTTTGCTTCTGGCATTTTCTACTAATTCCAGAATTCGGGAGATTGAAGATTCGCCGAAGAGTTTGGTAACTTTGACGGTGAGAACTCCTGTCTGGTTAATTGTTCCTGCTAAAACTGTTTCTCCAACTTTCACGGTTCGAGGTACTGATTCTCCGGTTAATGCAGAGGTATCAATTTGAGAATTTCCGTCGATAATTTCGCCGTCTAAGGGAATTTTTTCTCCCGGTTTTACTAGGATGATGTCGCCGACGGCTACGGTTTCGGGCGAAACTTTTTTGATGTCGCCATTTTGCTTGAGGTTGGCGCTGTCTGGGCGAATTTCTAAAAGCGATCGAATTGATTGACGCGATCGCCCGATCGCAAATTCTTGAAAAAGTTCTCCGATTTTGAAGAACAACATCACCCCGACAGCTTCAGGCAATTTATGAATGGCTAAAGCCCCCAGTGTTGCTACAGTCATTAAGAAATTTTCATCAAACACTCGGCCTCGCAGAATGTTGCGGCCGGCGCTGGTTAAAACATTCCATCCGCTCAAAAGATAGGCGGGGATGAAAACCAGATATTCAGCTATAGAATAGGGCGTGTTGTGCAGTTTTTCTTCAAAAATTAGACCGCCGACAAACAGTACAACGACCAAGATCACAGGAATCAATTCTTGCTTGAGGTTGAAATCTCCGTTCCCGTGGTCGTGTCCGTGGTCGTGTCCGTGGTCGTGTCCGTGGTTATGATTCTCATGGCTGCGATCGTCGTGGTCGTCGTGACCACAGCAGCCGGAATCGCTAGATTTGGCTTTTTGCATGGTGTTTTCTGGGTTTTTGTTTATGCCTGATAGTATGAATAGATGTTCATATTATAGGTTAAAAAGATAATTTACTAGATTTTGATTTCAAAATCTAGCTATTTTTTAGAAAAATATTGTTGAGTTTGTAGTGACGGTGAGAACTAATTAATAATAATAACTGTTCTCAATTGCGGGCAAGTAATTACATGGCTGATACACAAAGCTCAAGAAACCGGGTTTTTCAGCGATATTGAGGGTGTTTGGCGAGTATTTTGGTGTAAAAACCCGGTTTCTGTCTACCCATTTTTTTAAGTATTGTTAAGAGAACATAATCTGTGCTAATCGTCACAGGCAGAAAACATGAAAAAAGGTTTTTGTTGTGAAATAGACATAAAAAAAGTCAAAAAGCCTGCCGTACCAGGGCCGAAAGATTCATCACCATAAAAGTTATGGCGATGGTTGTTTCAGAAGTATTAGAAAGTTTAGCCATGACTCTACCAAGGCTGAATCTTCTTTTAGCTTCTCCAAATTTTCTGACAAATTGAGTTACGAATTCTCTCGTCTGACTGAGCTTGTTTCTTCTTTGACTTGCTAATATTTTTTGGGGTCTTCCTACAGGAACGCCACTCATCCTAATTCCTCTTTCTTTGCACCAAGCTCGATTTTCCTGCGTTCGATATAGCAAAATCACTTCACCCCTGACAATATTTCGGTCAAAACCGTTTTCTTCTTCATCCAAGGAAAAGGTTCTTCTAATATAGGTAAATTGAAAAATGGACAGAGCTTTTCCCATCCTTCGCCATCACAAACATCAATAATTAACAAAGATTCTGGACGGTCTTTAAAATATTCAAGCACATTTCTATAATGTAAATCATAAACATAAGACATTCTATCTTCATTAAACGCATAAGTACCATAAACAGCCGCTCTTAATAATCTTCTGATCTGCATCTTAGTCTCATTACTAGGATCGAAATCAAACGCAGACCTCTTTGACCAGTGAGCTTCTAAAGACTTTAACCAACATGATTTATTACGCACGGTTAAGATAAACTTACTATCAGGAAATAATTTATCTAACTGAGAATAAAAAGGAGCTACCGTTATATCTGTAATCCCATCATAATCATTGAGAATCGAAAAGTCATACTTAGCAGCCATCAGGTCTTGTAAAATTGTCTCATCATCAGGATAATGAACAACATTAATCCCTAGCATATTTAATGCCATTGTTAAGCTTTTAGTTCCCGTGCGACTCAAGCCAATTCCAAAAACTTTCATCTTTTTACTTATCATGGGTCTTTGAATAATAATTTTACTAGAAAATTCTATAGTTTCGGCTAACGTCAAAGGAGCTTTTTCCAAAATATTCATTTGCTTAAGTTCGCGGAGAGCAATATTTGGTAAATTCTCAATAAACCTAGCAATTTCCGGCTGACTTGCCTGCTTTGAAATATATTTTCTTGCAGAATCTACACCATATTTAGCAACCAAAAAATCTAAATCTTTTTCTTGTCTTCCCCAATCTTCCTGACAAACAGTTAATTTAGCTTGATGATAATCTTGGCGACTTCTCAGTTCTCTCAAAGCGCATTTGGCAAAAATATGGTGATAGAATTGAAAAAAATCATGGATAATGTTAAATTTCTTAAATGCTTTTTTTAGCTTCAGTTTTTTTAGTGCCAGTGCACGAGTTCTTGATTCAGGTCTTAACACATATTTAGCATCATTATCAGGTACTTTAATTGCTTGCATTTCTCTGATTACATCAATTCTAGTAATATGTACACCACAATGAATATGACCTCTGAATTTATCAAGAACATAACAGTCTACGTATGGCAAACTATTGCTGGTAAGGAAAGGAGACATATTCTCCATAATTAAACAATCAGCATCCATGAAGACAACAAAATCACAATCGTAATTCATCTTCAGCATTTGCTGAACAGCGTGGGCAAAAGGTTTAACATTTTCAATAATATGAACTTGACGAGGCTGAATATTTTTGATAGCTAGGTCTAAGGCTATTTGGGATGTTCTTTCGCCAACAGTTCTAAAAACTAAATCGATTTTGTTCATGGTATTTTAATCCCAAGCCTGAGTTTTTAACTTGGAAAGCTGATAAATTATACTATCACCAGAAAAATCAGAAGTCAAGTGCTTGATTTTTCTGTAAATTTATGATAATGGTGTGAACTTGTACCAATTCTTAAAAGTTATGTAACAAGCGACATATTAGACCTCTTGCATAAGTCTTTTTAATCAAATTTTCGGACGATGCTCAGAGCCCATCCCACAAGAAAAAAAAATTGTGGGATGGGCTCTGAGCATCGTCCTAATTATTTTTGCAAGAGGTCTATTAAGTGCAGATTCATAGTGAATTGCTATGAGCCGCCTCCTTGTGGAGGGTGAACGCTTAATAGCAGAATTTTCATAGCAAATTTACAATACTCCGAACAATTTTGAGTTGAGAAGAGGTCTGAGAAATATCAAAAGTTGGTTCGATGCTACACCTCCCATTTCAATTCTTCGTTTTCTTTATCGGCAATTTCTTCAAATAAACGCTCCACAGTAGGGTCAAGTTCTTGACGCCAACGCAAATCTAAAGTAATTTCTAAACCATGATTTTGGTAATAATCTGAGCAACGCTTTGATACCTTATGTAAAAATTCTTCTGTATTTTTGTGTTGAGCCTTTACTATTAAAAACTTCGTTCCGTTGTTTCCTCCTACTGGATGATGTTCGTGCTGGTAATATTTAACCATTTGGGGTTGATAGTCTATTTCCAAAAAATCGCAAAGCGTTCTGATGACATTTTCTACATTTGTGGCAAGATGTTCATATTTTATCTTAATTTTATTACCCTTAAAATGACGGTACAATTCTTGGGTTTCATTAATGAGTTCCTTCCAATCATTAATTATTTCTTTGACATTTTTTTGAGGATATTTTCTGGTGCGGGAATTGATAACTGCCCGCCCATCTCTTTGGAGAAATATCAAAAAAGGTTGGGAAGATGTTTTTTGAATAGTGGCTATTTGCTCTTCTAGCCAAGAAGTGTTTTTTGTAGAATCAATTACAATTGGCTTTTGTGTTTTGAGCGATATTTGTTCGTATAAGTCTAGGTGAGTGCTAGTAATAAAATCTTTCCAAACTGGACAATTGATACCACAAAGGTTGCAAGTTCTTTTTATGGGGTAGTTTGTATTTTGCATGAATCTGGCTTTCCTTGCCTCTCCCGAGTAGAAACAATCCTGATGACTTCCCAGTATAAGTCCTAGAAGCGTAGAGCCAGAGTGACCAGCGCCACAGATAAAACAAACCTTTTGATTGATTCTTGATCCAGAATTTAGCACCATATCGCTGTAAGAAATAAATTGCTTTGGGAGAATATTTTAGAACTTTAATTAACACACAATTTCACTGACGGAATATCAAAACACTGAGTTGTTAATCCTTCACACTGCTGTTTTGACCATTACGGCATCAATTGGCCAAGCTTGTAGTCATACTCAGGAGGCTCAAATTTTCCCATGCCAGAACTAGGATTAAGGGTTAGCTCACCAAAGATATGACGGCCAATATCCTAAAAATCGACGCGTAAAAATGGCTGCTCGCTTGCTAAGGTTTCAGCCATATCAATTATAACAGTAAAGTTTGTAGGTTTCATCAGTTCTCCCCGAGAGCGGGGGTATTCTTCACCTAGAGCTAAGTCGAGAATCTTAAAATTGTTTTTATACTCGGACTTATCCCCAGGCTTCTTGAACTTTTTGGCTAACATTTTTTAATTGCTTTGGTTCTTGTTTAGCCCAGTCTTTGATTTGGGCTTTCTGCGAAGAGTTAAATAGTGCCTCTTCACCTCTTCCTGGTTTATTATAAAGTCCTATCATTCCCTCTAATTCCCACCGAGTGAACCACTTATAGAGTGTCTTATAACTTATTCTGAAAATATTCATTAACTCTCTTTTTTTTACTCCTTGCGAAGCTAATATGAGGCAATGTGCTCTCTGTTCTGATGATGTCGGCTTTAGCGATGAATTCGCTGTAGCAATTTAGACAAAAGAGGATTTATTTTCCTGATAAACATCATAGGAAATTCTAATTAACTCATAATTTTGCCTGGAATATCATTATACTATGTATTTGTGTAATTAATTCTGTCTAATACCAATTCACCATGAAGGTACACGCTTATATAGGCTAAAGTAGAGGAGATCCAATATGGTCAACAAATTTCAGGTAGAAATCCAGGAAACGGTTGAGGAACTAGAGCATCGACTCGAACGCGCTATAACCGCAGTAAGTAAATAAAAATTACTGCTATTATACTTGATTGCCACCCAAAAAATCGGTGTTGCTTAATCATGGTATGAAAAAAATAACTTGAAAATCCAAACGCTTTGTGAATACTGGTTTCTATGACGGGCATATTTAGCCTTTCATACCGTAAATCAGCAACGCCGTTAATTGATATCCGGATTAAAGCAGATTAGTGGGATTGGGATTTTTCAACCGCAGATATCAGCAGATGAACACAGATGGGATTTCTGAAGTGTTTTAACTCAGACTTAATTAGCTATTCATCCGCCGGATAAACTCTAAGGGTAAACCGTCTGTATCGGCAATAAAAGCTACTTCGTAAACATTTTGCCCGATCGCCTGTTGAGTCGGTTCTAATAAAACTTTCAAAGGTTGAAACTGGTTTGGTTCGTCTTTAGCTGCTTCCTCAAACTGTTTTTTGAGAGACTGCAACCAACTAGGCAAGTCAGTTGTCGCCTCAGTTAAATCGAAAGATAAATGATAATACCCAACATAATGCTCGTCACCGAAAGCATCCGGTGCGGGTTTTGGTTCTGGGATTTGGATTAGTTCGATGCGTCCGTTGAGACCTTCCATCCAACAGGCTAAGGTGTAACCTGTGGTAAAGCGATCGCTCACAGTAAATCCTAACTGTTCGTAAAAGGCGATCGCCCGGTGAATGTTAGCAGTGCGAATCGAGGCGTGGTGCATTTGGCAGTTGACAGTTGACAGTTGATAGTTGACAGTTGATAGTTGGCAGTTGGCAGTTGACAGTTGATAGTTGACAGTTGATAGTTGACAGTTGATAGTTAACAGTTGATAGTTAACAGTTAACAGTTAACAGTTAACAGTTGTCAATTGTTACCTATGACCAATGACTACTGACTACTGACTATTCAAACAACCGAAAATAGGGATATCTAATCGGAACTCCCGGCTCTTTTTCCAAATCAAAATTAATCACTTCCCAGCAAGGTTCCTCCTGGGGTTCGGGGCTAAAATCCACAGGTAAACCGTACAGCTTTGGGCGCGGCGAATCCGGTTGGCCCCGCCAAGGCGTGCTGCGTTCCAAATAAGCGCTGATTAAGTCTCGATAGCGTTGAGCAACGATCACGCGAGTTGCTCGGTAGCCTTGAGTATAAAGTCGATCGAGCGCTTCGTGAATTTCAAACCGAATCCCGTCGGGGTGGGTGTGCTGGCGATACCATTCATCCTCCCAGCGGCGCCAGTGCCGCCCAGACTGAAGATGAACAAGTTCCCCCGTTTTTGGATCTGCCTCAAATGCCCCGTGACGCACGCACAAATAGGTATCCGTGAGCGTTAGAGCCGGAATTGTTTGGCGGCAGTGGGGACACTGAATTTCCGGGCCAAACATCGGGTATTGCAAGGCAACTTCAATCATTTATTGCGTCCCAGCATATTTATCTGCAAAAGTGGCAAATAGTCTTATTATATCCCGTATCAACAACCAGCTAATCTGCTAGAAGTATCACGATCGACCAAAAAGATGAGCAATCTCAACGAACCTCTGCTTGCACTTCCTGCCTATTGGCCCGCACCGGATCTCTCCCAAGCGGCTTTTGTCGCTGTTAGCGCTGTTGTCATCGGCAGGGTAGAGGTGGCTGCAGGCGCTAGTATTTGGTACGGGGCGGTGGTTCGGGGGGATGTAGAGCGAATTGCGATCGGTAAAAGTACCAATATCCAAGATGGAGCAATTCTGCACGGCGATCCGGGAAAACCGACTATTTTGGAAGATTTTGTGACTGTCGGACACCGAGCGGTGATTCATTCAGCTTACATTGAACGGGGGTGTTTGATCGGGATTGGGGCGATCGTCCTAGACGGAGTGAGAGTGGGCACAGGCTCGATCGTCGGTGCGGGGGCGGTTGTGACGAAGGACGTTCCCCCTCGCACGCTGGTTGCGGGAGTGCCTGCGAAGCGGCTGCGAGATGTCTCTGAGGAGGAATCTGCGGAGTTGGTGGAACACGCTAAGCGTTACGAAAAGTTGGCTCTGGTGCACGCGGGGAAAGGTTCTGATTTGGGATTTGCGTAAGGAAGTGCGATCGGGTTTGTCTTTAGGATTAAAGGCTAGAATGCAGTATTTTCGTCCATCAAACCTGGTTTCTGCGTCCAAGACAGAACAATCAGGATTGGGAAGCTCGATCGAGCGGTAAAATTTAGACCATGAACGATCGCACATTTAATCCAAACATCCCTCCGCACACCTGGAATCGCTCCATCGGCCTCGGTTGGGAAAATCCCTATACAGTCCGCTACGCAAGCAATCTCGACGACGGCCCCTGGCACGGAATGCCTCTGGGCGGGTTCGGGGCTGGCTGCATCGGGCGATCGCCCCGCGGCGACTTCAACCTCTGGCACATCGACGGCGGCGAGCACATTTTTCGCAGTTTACCCGCTTGTCAATTCAGCGTTTTTGAAGAAACAAAAGGTAAGAAACAAGCCTATGCACTGTCTACTGAACCGCCTACAGATAGCAGTTTATCTAGTTGGAAATGGTATCCTTGCGAAGGAAGATTGGCAGCGAGCAATGTACGGGATTTAACGGATGTAACGGATGGGAGAGAGCAGGCTGAAGGAATGGGGGGAAAGTCTTATACTGGGACTTATCATGCTTTGTATCCGCGCAGTTGGTATGTTTATGAAAATGTGTTTGAGGCTCAATTGAGCTGCGAGCAATTTTCCCCAATTTTGCCCAATAATTATCAAGAAACCAGTTACCCAGTCGCCATGTTTGAATGGGTAGCGCACAATCCTACAGATGCGCCGATTACTCTCAGCATCATGTTAACTTGGGAGAATATTGTCGGCTGGTTTACTAATGCTAACAAGTCGCCGGAAGTGATGGTGCGAGATGATGGTAGTCCATTTTATGACTATAAACCCCGCTGGGGAGAAAGTGCGGGAAATTTGAATTTGTTGGTGGAAGATTTTCACCGTTTTGGTTGCGTGATGACGCGGTTGACTGCTGACGATCAGCCACAAGAAGGGGATGGACAGTGGGCGATCGCAACTGTGACTAATCCGGCGGTAGAAGTATTCTATCAAACTCGCTGGAATCCGGCGGGGAATGGCGAGGATATTTGGCGACACTTTGCTGCGGAAGGTTTCTTGTTGGATGACAAAGATGAGACAGCGGCCTCGGCAGGGGAACGGTCGGCTTGTGCGATCGCAGTTCGCTTTACAATTCGACCAGGGAAAACTCGCAAAATCCCCTTTATCATAGCTTGGGATTTGCCCGTTACTGAATTTGCATCGGGAGTTTCTTACTACCGCCGCTATACTGATTTCTTCGGGCGGAATGGCAAAAATGTTTGGCCGATTATTCGCACGGCGATGAAGCATTCCGATACTTGGCGCGAAAGTATTGAAGCTTGGCAAAAACCCATTTTAGAACGCACAGATTTGTCCGACAGTTTCAAAATGGCGCTGTTTAATGAGTTGTACATTTTGACTGACGGCGGTACTATTTGGAGTGCGGCGGACGAACGCGATCCGAAGGGTCAATTTGGGGTTTTGGAGTGCATTGATTACCGCTGGTACGAAAGTTTGGACGTGCGGCTTTACGGTTCTTTTGCTTTGTTGATGCTGTGGCCTGACTTGGAAAAGTCGGTAATGATTGCCTTTGCTAGGGCAATTTCTGCAGGAGACGATACTGCGCGAGTTATTGGTTGGAATCAAGCTGCGGCTATTAGAAAAGCTGTCGGTGCAACGCCGCACGATTTGGGTGCTCCGAACGAACATCCTTGGGAGAAGACGAATTATACTAGCTATCAAGATTGCAATTTGTGGAAGGATTTACCGTGCGATTTTGTGTTGCAGGTTTATCGGGATTTCCTGTTGACTGGTGGCACAGATTGCGAGTTTTTGCAAGAGTGTTGGCCGGCAATTGTTGAGGCTTTGGCTTATCTGAAAACTTTTGATGAGGATGGGGACGGCATTCCTGAGAATTCGGGTGCGCCGGATCAGACGTTTGATGATTGGCAAATGCGGGGGATTAGTGCGTATTGCGGCGGTTTGTGGTTGGCGGCGCTGGAAAGTGCGATCGCGATCGGCGAAATCTTGGAAGATGCAGCACCGCAGATAATTCCTAACCCTCAAGCAAAGATAGCATTATATCACAGTTGGCTGCTACAAGCAAGACCAAGCTATCAAGAAAAACTGTGGAACGGTCAATATTACCGTTTGGACAGCGAGAGTAATTCCGAAGTGGTGATGGCAGACCAACTGTGCGGTCAATTTTACGCAAAACTGTTAGGATTGCCGGATATTGTGCCGCCGGAATGTGCAGTCAGCGCTTTAGAAACTGTGTACGATTCTTGCTTTTTGAAGTTCAACGAGAGCGAGTTCGGTGCGGCAAATGGGGTGATGCTAAACGGTTCGCCGGAAAATCCCAATGCGACTCATCCTTTGGAAGTTTGGACGGGGATTAATTTTGGGTTAGCAGCTTTTTTGGTACAGATGGGAATGGAGGAGAAAGCTTTTAAATTGACGGATGCTGTGGTGAAGCAGATTTATGACAATGGCTTGCAGTTTCGCACGCCGGAAGCGATTACGGCGGGGGGGACTTTTCGGGCGAGTCACTATTTGCGGGCGATGGCAATTTGGGCGATTTACGGGGTGTTGACCAATTTTAAATAGGGGAAAAGGTATATTAGCTGGTGAAGCCCACTAAAATTTAAAAAATTTAAGCCTTCAACCCCATTTTTAGCAAGGAAAACGGTTAATTCACCTATCAATAAAATTGACCGTAAAAATTTTTTGCGTTCGAGGAAGACATTAAGGTTTCATGCTCAAATGTTAGCATAGCTAAAGTTTGAGCATGAAACAGCCCTGGGATGCGAGGGGTATCGAACTCGGCTAAGTAGTCGTGCAAAATTAATTACACAATATTTCGCGTGAAAGCCTTACCTAGCAAGGAGTCTTTCTGTAATTAATTTTGTTTAGTTACTTATAAACGAGAGAGACCAAGGGTATGAGGCAATTATTGACACCAATGCAGTCCGCACCTTACCCGTATATAATTTGGAGCGATCGCCAATTTCAAGATAAAATATAAAAATGTCAAATCCTTTACTTTCCCTCAACTACGAACCCGCCATCGAATCCCTCGGTGGCGACTATTTTGATGAAGTCCCTGCTGCCGATTTTCCGCAGCATATTCTCCGCTTCCGCAATGACCAATTATTGCCGACATTGGGTTTAGACCCCGCACAAGTAACCGACCAACATTTCATCGAAGCATTCGGCGAATTTCACTGTGTGCGTCCCTTTCTCGCACTCCGTTACCACGGCTATCAATTCAACGAATATAACCCGAATTTAGGCGACGGTAGAGGCTTTTTATACGGTCAAGTTCGCGGTACAGACGGCAGACTTTACGACTTCGGCACTAAAGGTTCCGGCCGCACGCCCTACTCGCGCAGCGCTGATGGTAGACTCACTCTCAAAGGGGGAATTCGCGAAGTTTTAGCCGCCGAAGCTTTGCACCGATTGGGAGTTCGGACATCTCGCTGTTTTAGTTTAGTTGAAACTGGGGATGCTTTGTGGCGAGGGGACGAACCATCACCCACGCGATCGTCTGTAATGGTGCGTTTCAGCCACTCTCACATCCGTTTTGGCACTTTTGAAAGACTGCACTATATCCGGCGCCCGGATTTAACTAAAAAACTTTTAGATTTTGTTATTGAATATTACTATCCAGAACTGCATTTAGAAGCAAGTAATGCCGGTGTTTCGCCTGCAGAAAAATATGCGCTATTTTATGCATATTTAGTCAAGCGAGTAGCTGAATTAGTCGCTCAGTGGATGGCGGCAGGATTTTGCCACGCAGTGCTGAATACTGATAATATGTCGATTACAGGAGAAAGTTTTGATTACGGGCCTTTTGCTTTTATCCCAACTTATAAGCCGGAATTTACAGCAGCTTATTTCGACCATTACGGTCTTTATTGTTACGGCAATCAACCGTTTATTTGCAAGGGGAATTTAGAAAAGCTCCAGCAACCGCTAGCAGCGGCAATTCCTCAAGCTGATATGGATGCTGCTTTGGCAAAGTTTGGCGATTATTATAATGCAGCTTACCGCAAGTTGATGCTGAATAGATTGGGCTTTGAGGATTTGCCAGAGGCGGAGGGAGATGAGTTGTTGAAGGTGACAATTAAAATGCTGGCGCAGTCTCAAGTAGCCTATCACGATTTCTTTTGGGAATTGCGAAGACAGTTCTCTGGCACTTGGCGAGATGATGCTAGTCTAATTTTTGCGGAGGCGGAACCGGCCGATTTGATAGCACCTTGGCGGCAGTTTTATTATCACGTTTTGCAAAGTTTGTCGGCGGATGATATGGACAAAATGGCGGATAGGTTGCGGAAGCACAATCCCGAACAATCGCTGTTGAGACCGACGATTGAGGCTGTGTGGGAGTCCATAGCTATTGAGGATAATTGGGAACCGTTTTATGAATTGGTGAAGAGACTTCAAAATTCTTAAAGGGAATTGGGCATGGCATTGTTGACTGTTGCCTGTTGACTGTTAACTGTTGACTAACAACTAACAACTAACAACTAACAACTGACAACTGACTAATGACTACTTGAGTTTTTCAATCTCAAATTGTGTGTCTTTGTAACCGCCAGTAAGTCCTTGATCTAGAAACATTTTGCCGGCTTTTTCTAAATCGCTAATTGCTCCCGCTTTGTCTCCCAATGAGCGGCGAACCATGCCTCTACCGTAGTAAGCACCAGCATAATTCGGACTGATCCGAATAGCCTGCACATAATCGGCGATCGCACTATTGTAATTCTTTAACTCCTGATAAATCTTAGCCCGATTGGCGTAAGCTTCAGCATTGTTGGGATTGAACCCGATTGCTGCTGTAAAATCTGCGATCGCCCCCTGGGCGTCACCCCCGGCGCTGCGAGCTAAACCACGATTGTTAAAAGCATTAAAATCATTCGGATTTACTGTCAGCGCTTGAGTGCAATCGGCAATTGCTTTCGGATAATCCTTCAAATTTAAATAAGCAATGCAGCGATTGTTGTAAGGAACCCCATCCTCATCGCTTAGCGAAATTGCCTGAGTGCAATCGTCAATTGCCGCTTGATGCGCTCCCAAATTCAACTGCGTGCTACAACGATTAGCGTAAGCATCTCCACTCTTGGGATCGATCGCAATTACCTGAGAATAATCCGCCAAAGCTCCCTGATAATCTCCTAGGTGAAAGCGAGCTCTCCCCCGACTGTAAAAAGCATCAACATTCTTAGCATCAAGTTTAATTGCCTCAGTATAATCTCCAATCCCCCCCTGCAAATCGCCGCTCCCAGCACGAGCCAGTCCCCGCGAATGATAAGCTTTAACAAGGTTCGGCTGCAACCGAATTACTTCGGTAAAATCCTGAATAGCCATCTTGTAGTCTTGCTGTTCTAAATAAGTAACTCCTCTTTCATAATATGTATCAACATCGTTGGGCTGGAGATTCAAAGCTTGAGTGTAATCCTCAATCGCCCCACGCTTGTCGTTAAAATCGTGACGGGCTAGGCCGCGGTTAAAATAAGCCTGAACATATTTAGGATTGAGAGCGATAGCCTGAGAATAATCCGCAATTGCTTCTTGATACTTTTTTAAATCATAATTAACATTACCGCGCTGGTAAAAACTCTCAGCATTTTTAGGATTCAATTGAATTGACTTATTAAAAGCCTGCAAAGCTGCATCCGCATCTTGATTGCGAGACTTTTCTACTCCCTGTTCGTAATATTCCTTAGCTTTAATCGGATTCGGTCGGCTCCCATAACTAAACAGAAATATCAGAACTATCGCCGCCCCTACGCCCGCCAAAATCAGCAACCAAAATCGACTTCCCAAACGTGAATAAAAACGATCAGAAGACACTAAGCTGGGAGCAATACTTTTCTTGTGAGCCGTATTCACAGGATCTTGGCGGTGTCTCAACTTGCTGAGAGCTACCAAAACTTCCTCTGCAGATTGATAGCGCTTGGCAAATTGGTGACAGACCATTTTGTCAATTATATTTGCTAATCCCACAGAACATTGAGATCGGTTTCGCCAAACAATTTCCCCGGTATGAGAAGGACTCGGATCTTGCAATTTTGGCAAATCCGTACCGGGTAAACCAGTGATAGCTTGGACTGCCATCATCCCGACTGCATAGAGGTCACTGCTAAATTGCGGGTTGCCTTGAAATTGTTCGATCGGCATATAAGCCGGAGTTCCAGTAGCAATGGTGCGCGGAAATTCTGTATCGTAGTCACTGACGTGACTCGCAACTTCTTTAACCGAACCGAAGTCAATTAAAACTAATTTGCCGTCTGGTTTGCGGCGGATTAAGTTGGAGGGATTAACATCGCGGTGAATCACTCCCTGAGAGTGTACGAAGGCGAGAAGTTGTAACACTTCTTCCAACAAATCCAGCACTCTTTCTTCCCGCCAAGGTTGACCGGCCACAATTTCCCTATTTAGGGCGTGTCCGGGTACAAACTCTTCGACGAGGTAGAATTGATTGGCTTCTTCAAAATAAGCTAGTAAAAATGGAATTTGATCGTGTTTTCCCAGCTTTTCTAATATTTCTGCTTCTTGTTTAAATAAGCGGTAAGCGGTTTTGAGAACTGTGGAAGTGTTGCTGGGAGGGCGTAGTTGTTTGACTACACATTGAGGGTGGCCCGGCCGGCGAGTATCGACAGCTAAATAAGTTTGTCCAAAAGCTCCTGAACTGAGAATTTGCACTACGCGATAACGCCTGTCTAAAAGTTGACCAACCATGTTCATATCTATAATTGAGAATTGGTAACGGGGAGTTGGTAATTGGGAATTGGTAACGGGGAGTTGGTAATTGGAAGTTGGTGATTGGGAATTGCTGATTGGTGATTTTCCCTTCTTCCTTCTTCCTTCTTCATTGTTCATTCTTCATTTTTCCTGATAACTGATGATTGATGACTACTGACTAATGATTGATGACTGAGAGGGCGGGTTTAGCCTTTTTTTTAGTCATTTATATCATATATCCTTAGCTAAACCCGCCCCTACAAAATGCTAATGATTGATGACTGATGACTGAGAGGGCGGGTTTAGCCTTTTTTTTAGTCATTTATATCATATATCCTTAGCTAAACCCGCCCCTACAAAATGCTAATGATTGATGACTGATGACTGATGATTGATGACCGATCGCTAATAGTTTATTTAGGGTCGTTTATTTGTGCTTGGGCGTTTTGGAAACCATCGGCTCTTCCTTGTTCTAGAAAGAGGGTTGCAGCTTTCTGAAAATCCTCGATCGCCCCAGCACGGTCTTTGAGTTGGCGGCGGACGAGGCCTCGGCTGTAAAAAGCGCTAGCATTGTTGGGGTTGAGCCGCAGCGAGTGAGCGAAATCCTCAACCGCTAAAGGGTAATTTTTTAGTTCTGAGTAAATAGTACCGCGATTGCTGTAAGCTACTGCATCGCTGGGATTGAGCCTAATTGCTTGAGTAAAATCTTCCACAGCTCCCTGTTTGTCTCCCGAAGCCGATCGAGCTAATCCTCGATTGCTGTATGCTTTGGGATTGTTGCCGTTGAGTCCGATCGTCAAACTGCAATCTTCGCTGGCCTTTTGAAATTGTTTTAAATTCAGATAAGCAATGCAGCGGTTGTTGTAAGCTGCTTCATCTTTTGGATCGAGGCGAATTCCTTCGGTGCAATCTGCAATCGCTTTGTCGTAGGTGGCCAAATTCAAGTAAGCGCTGCACCGATTGGTATAGGCATCAGCGAGATCTGGTTGCAATTCGATCGCCTTAGTATAATCTTCCATCGCTCCTTGATAATCTGCCAGATTAAACCGTGATCGACCACGACTGTAGTATACGCCAGCTTGTTTGGGGCTAATTTGAATGGCTTGAGTAAAATCTGCCATTGCTCCTGTTTTGTCGCCTGCTGCCGATCGAGCTAAACCCCGATTGCTGTAAGCTGTAGCATCGTTGGGAGTGAGCCGAATTGCTTGAGTGTAGTCTTCAATTGCCTGGCGGTAGTCGCCCAAATCGTAGTAGGCTAAACCCCGCTGAGAGTATGCCTCACCGTCGCTGGGATTCAGTCGCACTACTTGGGTGAAATCTTCCACGGCCCCCCGCTTGTCCCCGATGTCGAGGCGGGCCATACCTCGATTGTAGAGAGCTTTGGCGTGGCTAGGATTGACTTTAATTGCTTGCGTGTAATCCTGTATTGCTTGCTCGGTTGCGCCCATGTCATAGCGAGCGTTTGCCCGCTTGTAGTAAGTTTCCGCATCGCTGGCATTCAGGGCGATCGCTTGAGTATAATCGGCGATCGCACCTGTTGTGTCACCTTGCTGCGCCTTGCCCACGCCGCGGGCTAACCATTCTTTTGCCCTCGCCGGACTTTGACTCTGCCAAAAGTAAATTATCAGTGCCGTCAGGATTAAAGCTGCCGCTGTTGCAGCCAACAGCAGCAGTTTGGTTTGGCTTTGTCTTCGCGGTTGACTCATAGCGTGCGTGATGATTGTGGCTGGCGGTGGCTCAAGCTCCAATTTTACGGCGATTTGTTTGAGGTATGCTAAAACTTCGGCGGCCTCCTGATAGCGTTCCTCGCAGTCAGGGCGCACCATTTGATCGATAATATCTGCTAGGGCAGGCGAACAAGTTGCCCGGTTTCGCCAGGGAATTTGGCTTTTGTTGTTTTTTAAGGCACTCAGTTCGTTGGGTGAGAGTCCCGTCACGGCAAGCTGGGCGATCGTACCTAGAGCGTAGATGTCGCTATTGTAACGGGGGTTGCCGCTCAATTGCTCGATCGGCACGTATAACTCCTGGGCCGCCAAATCCTGTTTTTTTGCCTCATGCCCTTTAACAGAGTTGGGGGAGGTTTGCGCCAACAAATGACAATTAGCGACTTCCGGGTTAATTTCTTTGTCTAAGCTAAAGTCTACCAACACAAATTTGCCGTCTGACTCGCGCCGGATAGCTCTGTCTGGTTGAATTCTGCGGTGAATAAAACCCTTCTCGTGTATGAACACCAAAATTTCTAATATTTCTGATAGCAGAGCAATTACTTGGTCTTCATCCCAAGGTTGACCGGGTATTAGTTCTTGACTTAAAGGTGATCCGGCAATAAATTCTTCAATTAAGTATAAACTTTGATTTTCCTCAAAATACGCCAATAATTCGGGAATTTTGTCGTGTTTTCCCAATTTTTCAATTATTTCAGCGTTTCTTTGAAATATAACTTTGACTAATTCGGGAGTTTGCGAACTTGTGCCGGGGAGTCGCATTTCTCTAACCGTGCATTGCGGATACCCGGGACGGTGAGTATCTGCTGCTAGATAAGTTTTTCCCACCTCACTTGAGTCTGTGACTTTAATGATGCGGTAACGTCTGTCTAGAAGTTGACCAATCATGCTTTGCCCTCTACCCTGTCAATTTCCCATTATCGCATGAAATCAGGATATATCACTGCGGTGTCAAACTTTTAGCTATTGATTCGGGTGTGCCAAGCCGCCTTTAAATTGCCAGTAGTAGGACTACAGGTGCTGGCAATTTAAAGGCTATCGCCCGGACTTTGAGCCTTGTCTGAATTTGAGCAGTCTTGGACGCAGTGTTAAAAGCCGGGATGCAGTATTTCCGTAAAAAAAACCAATTTCTGCGTCGAGGACTATAGCATTAAGATTAGTCCCAGTCTGCTGCCCGTATCCGTTGACTCTAGATGCAAACCCTGAACTTATAGTATAATTTAGTAACCGAGCAACAGATGACTTAAAATGAACGTACAACTGGTTGACTCCCTAATTCAAGTTATCTTATCTCTCTCCGCAGACGAGCAATTAGCGATTACGGACAAATTACTAGAAAACATCCCGTACCCTTCGACTCAGGAACTTATGCAGCTCGATCAAAGCGGTGGCTGTTTTGACTTTTTGCATGACGAACCTGATATTTACACGATAGAAGATGGAGAACCTATTGCGTGATACTAAAAAAAGGAGATATTGTATTAGTCGAATTTCCATTTACTGATTTGAGTCAGATGAAATTGCGTCCTGCTTTAGTGCTATGTGCTATTTCAATTCCTGATGAAGTTACTGTTTGCTTTATTTCGTCTCAAAATGTTACCCGATTAAATAATGAAGAGTTTGCTCTTAATGTGGAAGATATAGAATTTCCTGCAACTGGATTGCGAGTATCATCTAAAGTTAGAGTAACTCGAATAGCTACCCTCCAACGCAGATTAATTATCAGACGATTGGGTGAATTAGGAAATCTATATATACAGCAATTAGATGCATATATGATCGAGGCATTGCAGATAGGGTGATCGAGATAATTATTGAACTATAGAGCAATTAAAAATGGCTGAATCACTAACAAAAGGAGGAACGATCGCAGCGATCGCCACTGCCATAGTTCCCCAACAAGGCAGCGTCGGCATTGTGCGAGTTTCCGGTTCCGCAGCCTTAAAAATTGCCGAAACTCTGTTTTGCGCCCCAGGACGGCAAATTTGGGAGTCTCACCGCATTCTTTACGGTCACATCCGCCGCCCCAAAACTCAAGAATTAGTCGATGAAGCTTTGCTGCTAATCATGAAAGCGCCGCGTTCTTTCACCCGCGAAGATGTGGTGGAATTTCACTGTCACGGCGGTATTATGGCCGTGCAGCAAGTCTTGCAGTTGTGTTTGGAACATGGGGCGAGATTGGCCGTGCCGGGAGAGTTTTCGCTGCGGGCTTTTTTGAACGGAAGGCTTGATTTAACTCAAGCTGAAAGTATTTCAGATTTGGTGGGAGCAAAATCGCCTGCTGCTGCACAAAGTGCTTTAGCTGGTTTGCAAGGAAAATTAGCGCAGCCAATTCGCCAACTGAGAACAACTTGTTTGGACTTGCTGGCAGAAATTGAGGCGAGAATTGATTTTGAGGAAGATTTGCCGCCTTTAGATGAAGCTAAAACTTATTTGGAAATAAAGCTTGTTTTGGCGGAATTGTCAACAATTTTGACGACGGCGGATCGTGGTGAATTGTTGAGAACCGGTTTGAAAGTGGCGATTGTGGGGCGGCCGAATGTGGGAAAGTCGAGTTTGTTGAATGCGTGGAGTAAGTGCGATCGGGCGATCGTCACGGATTTGCCCGGTACGACGCGGGATGTGGTAGAATCGCAGCTAGTTGTGGGCGGAATTCCGGTGCAGGTGCTCGATACTGCGGGCATTCGAGAAACCGAAGACAAGGTAGAAAAAATTGGCGTTGAGCGATCGCGCGCCGCAGCAAAACAAGCTGATTTAGTATTATTGACAATTGACGCAGAATCGGGTTGGACAGAGGGCGATTCCGAAATTTACGAACAAGTAAAACACCGCCAGCTAATTATAATTATCAACAAAATCGACCTAGTAAAAACAATCCCAGAATTGCCTTTTACCTCGGAAATTCACCCGATAGTCACCGCAGCAGCCGCCCTCGATCGAGGCATAGAAAAATTAGAAACAGCCATCTTAGATGCCGTCAGCGGCGGAAATTTGCAAGCAGCAAACTCCGACTTAGCAATCAACCAGCGGCAAGCAGCAGCCTTAACCAAAGCTAAAATTTCTCTAGAACAATGCACGGATACTATTAGCAACAAATTGCCTTTAGATTTCTGGACAATAGATTTGCGCGGGGCAATTCAAGCATTGGGAGAAGTGACGGGGGAAGAAGTGACCGAATCAGTGCTCGACCGAATATTTAGCAAGTTTTGCATTGGGAAATAAGGAGGGAAAAATATTATTAATCCTTAATAGTAAAAGTAATATTACAATTATGAGTTTAACCTGAAATTACCAACAAATAATAGCAGTGCAATTACCAATCTACCACATCACTCACATTGATAATCTAGAATCTATTTTTTCTGCAGGTGGATTGTTAGCATACAACGCTAGGCGTGCCGCACGCACTCAGTACACTAATATCGCCTACGAGAACATCCAAGATCGTCGTGCTAGAATCCGCGTTCCCTGCGGTGCAGGCGGCGTACTACACGATTATGTTCCATTTTATTTTGCACCGCGTTCTCCCATGTTATATACCATTAACCGAGGCAATGTAACAAGCTATACTCAAGGTCAAGCAGCAGTTATTCACCTCGTTTCTGATGTAGTTGAAATAGACATTAGGGGTTTAGATTTTGTTTTCACTGACGGTCATGCAGTCATGGCATTCACCGAGTTTTTTGACGACCTCAACCATCTAGAGCAAATCGACTGGGATGTTATGGAATCCCGTTACTGGAACGACACAAACGAAGACAACGACAGAAAGCGCAGGCGTCAAGCCGAATTCTTAGTTCGCAACTTTTTCCCTTGGCACTTAATCACAGAAATCGGCGTTATCAATTCTATAATCAAATCACAGACAGAGAATATTTTACAAAATTTTACACATAAACCCTCAGTAATAATTCGTAAAGAATGGTATTATTAAGATAAAAAACAATCGGAAAATTAAAGTGATTGAAATTCAGGAAGGCAACCTTTTAGAAGCAAATGCAGAAGCCTTAGTGAACACAGTTAATTGTGTTGGAGTTATGGGCAAAGGAATTGCCTTGCAATTCAAGCAGGCATATCCCGATAATTTTCGTAAATATGAAAAAGCTTGTCGGGCGAGCGAAGTGCAGCCCGGACAAATGTTTGTAATATCTACTGGCAATCTATTCAATCCCCGATACATTATTAATTTTCCGACTAAACGCCACTGGAGAGACAAATCAAAAATCGAAGATATTCAAACTGGACTAAAAGCTTTGATTCAGGAAGTAAAGCAATTGGGCATCACTTCTATTGCTGTTCCTCCGCTAGGCTGCGGGAATGGTGGATTGTCTTGGAAGACAGTCAAACCGCTAATTGAATCAGCTTTTTTAGAACTGCCAAACGTGCAAGTTTTGCTGTTTGAACCGCAGGCTGCTCCCCAAGCTGATTCGATGCCGATTGCTACCGAAAAACCCCAAATGACTCGCGCTCGTGCCTTATTTATTAGCTTGCTAGAATTGTACGGAATTCCTGGCTATCGCTTGACAATGCTGGAAATTCAAAAGCTAGCTTATTTTCTTCAGGTAGCCGGTGAACCGCTAAAATTGCAGTATGTGAAAGAAAAGTACGGGCCCTACGCAAATAATCTAAATCATGTTTTGCAGAAGCTGGAAGGGCATTATATTCGAGGTTATGGAGACAGAAGCCAAGAGGCACAAATCTATGTGTTGTCTCAAGGTAAAATAGCCGCGCGGGATTTTTTACAAAATGCTGCTGATGCTAATATTAGACTAGAGCGTGTGAGCGGGTTAATTAATGGTTTTGAAACTCCTTACGGGATGGAACTGTTGGCAACTGTTCACTGGGTTGTTGGGGAAAATAGGGAAGCTGCCGAGGATTCCGAAAGAGCGATCGAACTTGTGCGCGAATGGAATATTCGCAAGAGCGAACTATTTAAGCCTCAACATATTCGCAAAGCGTGGCAGCGGCTTCGCGAGCAGAGTTGGTTTTTTTAGAATAAATTCTGCCTTCTGACTACTATCGTTCGATCGCTAATTCTCACGATCGCGGTCTTCCCAGAGTAGTAATATAAAGCACGGCCTCGCTCGCAGGAATACCGAGAACGTCATTGACGCGATCGTCAAAAAAGCCCGCGATACCGCTGACACCCAAACGCAGTTGAACCGCTGCTAAATTCAACCGCTGGCCCAAATGACCCGCGTCCATGTGCAAATAGCGGTAAACTCGATCGCCATATTTTGCTACAGCCCTGTTCAAATCCGCCGTGTGAAATAACAGCGCCCCCGCATCTCTGCCCAAGTCTTGCCCCAAGCACAAAAAATGCAACTCCCTGCGGAAATTTTTAAACCGAATTTGCCGCAATTCTTGAGCTTTCGGAGCGTAATAGTAACACCCTTCTTCTAAGCCATGCACTCCCGAAACAGCAATAAAAGTCTCGATCAAACTTAGATCGAAATAGTCTGGATAACCGTCTAATCCTTGGTCGATATAGTGCTGCGGCTGGTAAGTAAAATCGAGCATAGCTAGCAGTTCGCCCAAGCTCAAAGAAGCACCTGTATAAGCACGGGTCGAACGCCTTTTGAGCATAGTGTTTTCTAAAGTTTCCAGGTTCACTCCCCAAGGAATCGAAGGAGTGACCGTCGAAACTTTAGTACAAAATGGAAAGTTATATTTATCCTCTAATTCCCCTTCACTTTCGTCAAGTTTCCAGCCGTCAGATCCTGTAGGGTCTGATTCTAAATGCGTGGCTTTGTGGAGGTATTTTAACAGTTGCCCTTCGGAAATTTTCGGGTAATCTGTCGTGGTGTTTCCGGGCAAAGCTGTTTTAAATTTAGGCAAGTTTTGGTCAATATCTAGCAAGTCGGCTAAAGCAACTACACAAATCGCTCCTTCTTGCTCCGAGTCGATGTATAGTAATTCATTGACAGCTTCGTCGGCGAATCCTCCAATCAGGTGAGGTCGGTAATCGTTGACGGCGCAAGCTAACTCGATATTACTCAATAAATGGCCGGTGTCTAGAAAAATTCGCCGATAAGCTCGGTCTTCGTAACGCCAAGAAGAACGGAAAAAAACAGTGGTAATGGCGATCGCCAATTGGGTATTTTCTAGCGCCGGCGACTGGAAACAAGCGGCTTGCAATGCCGGCCAAACTTGACTGTCCCAAAAATGAACAAGTGAATGAGTTCTGCACTGATAGTTGTAGAGTCCGGCCGGCAAATGCGGCGTGCCACGGGAGATTAAATAAACTTCTGCTGGGTAGAGGCCGCCCGCCGACGGTGCCGATCGCAAATACAGGTAGCTGTCATCTACCGTCTGCACCTTCGCCGTCAGCCCGTAGCTGCACAGCAACAAGCTAGACAACCGATGCCACCAACCGGCATCGGGAGTGGCATTTGGATCGTCTGAGGGGTCTTTTAGATAAGGCTTGAGGTCAAAATACGCTCCAATTTTATATTCTTTGAAAGACACAGGTTGCTCTGTCCAATCTAGCTGTTTACTTTTAGCAGCAATGGTTTCAGGGTCGTATTTTGTCCGTTCGTGGTAGTGCTCAGCAATGGAGAGAGGAAGTTCTGGCATATTTCAGTAGAGGATTGGCTTTGGTTTCTCGATCGATCTTGACATTACTAACCGCTTACTGGTCGAGCAAGGCAGAAATTCACAAATATAAAAAAAATCTTAGAAAAAATGCGACTGTTGTTACACAAGCTTAACATAATAAGAGACATAAGTATAAATACGCAGAATAATAACCATTAATTACTGTTATGGATTGGCTGCTGTAGCTGTCATCATGAGGAGTGAAAATGCAAAAGCTAAGCGCTGAGGAATTGCTCGCTCAGTATGCTGAGGGCAAGCGAAACTTTAACGCCGTTGACTTAAGTGAAGATAACTTGTTTCAAGCAGATTTGGCGGAAATAAATCTTTCTGGTAGCGTTCTGAAGCGAGCTTATTTGCCCTACGGAAATTTAACTCAAGCCAATCTTTATAAAACTGATTTGCAAGATGCTGAATTGGGCGACATTCAACTTTATGAAGCTAACTTGTCGGAAGCAAATTTATCAAGAGCAAATTTATCAAGAGCAAATTTACGTCACGCAAATTTGCAAGGTGCGAATTTGCAGAAAGCCAATTTGCAAGGTGCGGATTTGTACAATGCAGATTTAAGGAATGCCGATTTGAGATATGCGGATTTGAGCCGAGCTAATTTGGAGAAAGCAAAGTTAACCAAAGCTCAACTAGCCGGCTGCAACTTATTTCGATCGCGCTCGGTTGATTTGTCGGAAGCAGAGTGCGATCGCACTACTATCGGACCCGAAGGCTATTGATGATTCGCAGCACTGCGGGCGATCGGCTTAATTAGTCGTGAAGCGTAGCTATCCCGTAGGGAATCGCCCTTTTTAAAATTTCTTAACATTTCTCGACACGGGGGAAAATGTGAGTTACAGTCGTAGAGAACTTATCGCTGCGCAACATTGACAATAAATAACACATTTTTCCAGCACAAAACAGGCTAAGATTTATGAATTCTCCCGATAAAAAAGCCAGAGAACTCCGGCACAAAGAACAAGAACTACGGCAGCGCGAACAAGAACTTCGGCTCCGCGAACTAGAAGCCGAAATCGACCGCTCAGTGCCAGAACATCTAACAAGCAAGTACCAAGAACCAGACAGCCAAGTTAACGGCAAACTCAAACAGTGGCGCCGAAAAATTATAGCAGCCGCTCAATTTACAGGCATTGTCATTGCTGTTGTCGTTGCAGTTCGCATAGCATCTTGGCTGGCAGCGGCGCTGATAGTGGGAGGCATTGCTTTCATAGCTTACAAAATGTTTATTGAAGAAGACAAAAATTGAGAATTTCAAGCAGAAAACTATCAGGAAATACCCATGAACCTTAAAGTAGAAACTAGCAACTTTCTCAACGATCTAGAGCGCGTAGCCGCCGTCCGCCGAGAAATTGCCACTCGCCTCAGCAACATCGCGACAGCCATCAACCAATCAGAATTAGCAGGAGGAGAAGCATCGGGAAAACTCGGTTTAGAAACAGACAACGCTGACATAGATCTCGCCAGTAAAAACTTGCGCCAAGGAGTCTTTCGGCTGTTAGTGCTAGGCGACATGAAACGCGGAAAAAGCACTTTTCTCAATGCGTTAATCGGCGAAAACTTACTGCCCAGCGATGTAAATCCCTGTACAGCTTTGCTGACGATTTTGCGCTATGGTTCAGAAAAAAAAGTTACCGTTTATTTCAATGACGGCAAAAGCCCAAAACAACTAGATTTTAAAAGTTTTAAACAGAATTACACAATTGACCCCGCTGAGGCAAAACGCCTAGAAGAAGAAAAGAAACCAGCATTTCCAGATATCGATTGCGCCGTAGTAGAATATCCCTTACCCTTGCTAGAAAAAGGCATAGAAATAGTAGACAGTCCTGGACTAAATGATACAGAAGCCCGCAATGAATTATCTCTAGGTTACATCAACAACTGCCACGCTATTTTGTTTGTGCTCAGGGCAACTCAGCCTTGCACAATGGGGGAAAGGCGCTATCTAGAAAATTATATCAAAGGTCGCGGTTTGAGCATTTTCTTTCTGATCAATGCTTGGGATCAGGTGCGGGAAAGTTTGATTGACCCGGATGATGCTGAAGAAATGGCAGAAGCAGAAGAGAAACTGCGGCGCGTTTTCAAAGTTAATTTGGCTGAATATTGTTTAACCGAAGGACACGATATTTACGACGAGCGAGTGTTTCCAATTACTTCAATTAAGGCGCTCAGGTTGCGGATTAAAAACCCGGATGCGGATTTAGCAGGAACTGGTTTTCCCGAGTTTATGGCGGCACTGAATACGTTTTTGACGCAGGAAAGGGCGATTTCTGAACTGCGTCCGGCGAGGACTTTGGCGCGTCAAATTTCTGCTCGCGTCCGCGAAGCTGTTGGGCGCAGATTACCATTGCTCGATCGCGATGTCAATGAGTTGAAGGAAAAGATTAATTCAGTTGAGCCGGAGTTTAAGAAGCTGACTCAGATTCGCGATGAGTTTCAACAAGAAATTATCGGAGTTAGAGATAGTAAATCGCGGGCGATCGCCGATTCTTTCCGCGCCTACGTTCTCAACTTAGAAAATACCTTTGAAACAGATTTTTTGCGGTATCAACCGGAGCTGAGCTTTCTGGATTTCTTCAGCCAAGGCAAGCGAGAAGCTTTTGAAGCATCGCTCAGAAAAGCATTAGAGCAGTACATCAACGACAAACTAGCAGCTTGGACTCTCACCGCTGAACAAGAGATGAATTCAGCATTTTCGCAGTTGTCACAAAGTGCAGCAAATTACGGAGCATCTTACACAAAAGTGACTGAAAAAATTACCGAAAAACTGACGGGGCAAAAAATACCAGCAGCAGTCAGTAACTCGAACGAAGATAACTCGCCAGCTTGGGCAAAATGGGCGATGGGATTGTTCTCGTTAACGACCGGAAATCTGGCAGGTGTAGCAATGGCAGGAGCGGGTTTTGATTGGAAAAATATCCTGCTCAACTTAATCACTGTGTTGAGCGTCAGTACGATTCTTGCTAGTTTGACGGGGATTGTTTTGGGGCCGCTGTACTTGGCTTTGTTGGGGATGGGTGTTGGGGTTTTGCAAGCAGACGGAGCTCGCAAACAATTGGTAAAAGCGGCGAAAAAAGAGCTTGTGAAATATCTGCCGCAGGTGGCTCAAGAGCAGTGGCAGCCGATTCACGATGCTGTGAAAGAGTGTTTTGATGTTTACGGGCGCGAAGTGGGCGATCGCATGAATGCGGATATTAATTCTCGGAAATCGGAGTTAGATAATTTGCTCGAACAAAAGGAATCTCGCGAGATTAATTGTCAGGCTGAATCTGAGCGGTTGAAAAAATTGGAGGCTGATGTTTCTGCCCAGTCGCAAAGTATTGAATCGCTATATCAAGGTTTCCTAGCATCTGCCAACTGAGATAAAAAAACAATATGCAACAACCCGAAACTTATCAAGATTTAACTAACAATCTCAAATCAGCACTCGGCATCCTCGAACTCGATAAAAACTCCCAACTTTACCGAGATACCACCTCAATCTGCGACTATCTCGCCAAACCAACTTTTCAAATTGCTGTCTTTGGCCCGTTTAATTACGGCAAGTCAACTTTGCTGAATGCTTTGCTTGGAAATCGTGCTTTGCCGATCGACCTTGTGCCCACTACAGGTGCTGCCATTTATGTCAACTACGGCGAGGAATTGCACGCAAAAATTACCCTCAAAGACGGCACAGAAATTAGCGAACCGGGGACTGATGTGTTGAAACGCTATGCCATCCTTGACGACGCTAGGCAAATGCGGGATGATGTGGCAGCCGTGAATGTGTACTGTCCCCACCCATTCCTAAAAACGGGCGTGGAATTGCTGGATTTGCCGGGAACTAACGATCGCCAAGAACAGGATAACTTGGTTAGGGATAAATTGCTCACTGCTGATTTAGTGGTGCAGGTTTTGGACGCTCGAAAATTGATGACTTTGGGCGAACGGGAGAACTTGAGAGACTGGTTGAGCGATCGCCAAATCAACACTGTCGTCTTCGTTGCCAATTTTCTCAATCTACTCGAACCAGACGACCAAAAACAAGTATACAATCGGTTGTTGTTTGTTGCCGAAAGTTTTCGATCCAACTTGCCGAACAATATTAGCAATATCTACCGCGTCGATGCTTTGCCGGCTTTGAGGGCGAGGCTGAAAGGAGATGTGGCGGCCGCCCAAACTACAGGAATTGCCACGTTTGAATCGGCTTTGCAAAGTATTGTGGCAGCTCAACAGGAACAACTAGCAGTTAAGTTACCCAGAATTGAAGCCATAGCTACTAAGATTTGTCAATCTCTGCGAGCTAAATCTGAAACTGTAACCGCCGAAATAGCCGCAGCTCAACAAAAGCAAAAAAACAAAATTGAAATTAAACAAAAAGCAGAAAAACTGATATTAAAAGGCTTTCAAGCCAGCGTTTCTGACTTCGAGATTTGGCTTTACCAGCCCACATTTTTGCAGCGATATCAATCGAAAATGGCGCTGTCGCTTCAGGAAGGGAGTTTTGATGCGTGGAATCTAAAATTTCAGCGAGAGGTCTTGAAGCAGCAGCAAACCATCGCAGAATGGGTAAATAAAGCTTGCGAATTCTTTGATAAAGAACAGCCGATCGCACTTTTGATTTCGTTTCCCCCAGCCCCGCAAATCGTTTTACCGCAACCGCCGCCACCTCCACCTCAAAAGTCGAACGAGGGCGAAGTGGCTCCAGTGGCGATCGCAACCGGCTTAGGTTGGCTGTTGGGCGGGCCTGTGGGAGCCGCAGTAGTCGGCGGTGCTAGCTATATTTTGAATAAAAGAACTGGGTATGAAAAGCCGCCTGAATCGTCAGAAGCTTATCTAAATCAAGTAAGGGAAATTTGCAGCGAGGCTGCTAAAAACTATCTCGCTCGCTTCAGTACCGATACTTTTTCCATGCTGCAACACTACAAGGAAATCGCCGGAAAAGTTATCTGTTTTCAAGACAGCAAAGAGCCGCTACAGACAAATATTCAGCAATACCAGATACAGTTAATCAATAATTTGTTAGAAAATATCGAATCCTGTCTTCAAATGACCAAATCTGTAATTAACGGCAAATGATCCGAACCGACATTGCGGCCAGTACGAATCTTTAAAACACCAATTTCTTTGCTGACTAGAAAGTGATCGATCGGAATATAACCACAAGTTACACTAGACCTTTTGCAAAAGTCTATATTTCTATGTGTTTTAAACACTTTGCATTAGGGCTTTTGTATTCACGAACACAAGGAGACTTAGCAGTGACTTATTCCTTTAGACAGTTCCATAACTCAAGCACCTCCGACCAAGGCTAGAGAAAAGATTGCTTCTAGCTCTTTAGGATTATTTCTGTGACCTACTTTGATAGAGGTTTTTTGCATCTGTTCTTCTAATACTGTGAGTAAGTCCTAGTTATTTCTTAAAGGAGACATTTATGGGTATCACCAGACGCGATTTGTTAAAAGTAACTTCTGCTTCGGGTTTGGTTGCAGCAGGGCTGGCTGCTTCCGAAGGATTTTTCAAACCTTTGTTAGCTCAAGATGAACCGACCCAAGTATACGCTGAAAGTGCAGTTGCCCAAGGTCAAACTCAAAGTGACGAGATGAGTTACAGGACGCTGGGACGCACAGGAGAGCGAGTGTCTGCAATTGGTTTAGGGGGACACCATATCGGACGCCTTCGAGAGGAGCAAGAAAGTATCAAGCTCATCCGCAGTGCGATCGACCGCGGCATCAATTTCATGGACAACTGCTGGGATTATCACAACGGACGCAGCCACCGCTGGATGGGTGCAGCGCTCAAGGATGGCTACCGGCAAAAGGTCTTCCTGATGACAAAGATCGACGGTCGCACTAAAGGCGCTGCTATGATGCAGATTGACGAATCGCTGAAAGCCTTGCAGACGGATCGCATCGACTTGATGCAGCATCACGAAATTATTCGGATGGAAGACCCCGATCGCATTTTTGCACCCGGTGGGGCAATGGAGGCTGTGGTGGAAGCGCAGAAGGCGGGCAAGATTCGCTACATCGGGTTTACAGGACACAAAGATCCTTTGGTTCACTTGCGAATGCTGGAAGTTGCCGCTCAAAACAATTTCCGTTTTGACGCAGTACAGATGCCGCTGAACGTGATGGATGCTCATTTTAGAAGTTTTGAGCAACAAGTTCTGCCTGTGCTGCTGAAGAACCAAATCGGTGTGTTGGGGATGAAATCTATGGGCGACCCCTACGTTCTTAGAAGCAATACTGTCAACCCGATCGAATGTCTTCACTATGCGATGAATCTGCCTACTTCAGTTGTGATTACTGGCATTGATACCATGCAGATCCTCGATCAAGCGTTTGAGGCCGCTCGCACGTTTAAGCCGATGGATGGGGCACAAGTTGCGGCGATGCTGAATCGCACACGCGAGGCTGCTGCAAAAGGGCAGTACGAACTGTATAAAACCAGCAACCAATTTGATGGTACGGCAATGAACCCATCGTGGCTAGGATAATTTGTTATACCAATTTAATGTGAAGTTGTACATATCTCGATCCCCCTAAATCCCCCTTAAGAAGGGGAGTAGCGGTTGACTTTGAGCGGAATCTTGTCCCCCCTTATTAAAAGGGGCTAGGGGGGATCGGATTCTATGCAGCGTCATAAAAAATTGGTATTAGAAAATATCGAATCATGCCTTCAAATGACTAAATCTGTAATTAACGGCAAATGATCCGAACCGACATTGCGGCCAGTACGAATCTTTAAAACACCAATTTCTTTGCTGACTAGAAAGTGATCGATCGGAATATAAGCCAGCGGCATAAAAGTCGGCCAAGTCGGTAAAATCCCAAAGCCCGATCGCGCATTTCGCAGGTTTCCGGTTTTTACCATATTTTTGTAAAATGGCGACCACATTGTGGTATTGAAATCCCCAACCACAATCAGCGGATTTTTGACTTGGGCTGCATACTCGCCGATGGCTGCTAGCTGTTGGTTGCGATCGATAAAACTCTGCTGTTTAATCGGCACAGTCGGATGAGAAAGAATCAGAGAAATGATTTTACCTTGAAATTTAACATCCACCAACAAGCTCTTTCTTTGGTTTGAAAAGGCTCTAACAGAGGAATTGTTTAAAGGCAGCTTGCTGTATATTGCACTGCCAAATCTCTCAGATTCTTGCTGGGTTGAAGAGTAAGGAAATATCTCCCTTAAAACCGATAACTCTCTTGCCCAAGATGAGTTGAGTTCTACAAAAACCGCGATATCAGGTTGTTCTGCTTTAACTAGCGATATCACCTCAGAATATCGCCGATTACTCCTTAAAACATTTGAATGCAAAATCCGCAAGTTTTGTCCGGGATTTGCTCCTGCAAATGCTGGCGCTGGAAAATACCAAGGAACAATTTCCGCCAAATTAATGATAATGCAAAATGCGCTCACCAGCAACCATATTTTTTTTGAGCGCACCAGAGCGAAGAATATAAAAGTAGATAAACCAACGAGCAGATATTGTAGTTTAAAATGAGAACTCAATTCAAGAAGTAGATTTAATTCTCCTAAATAACCTGCCAGTGACAATAGTCCATCTACAATTGCTGCGATAATAAACCATTTAGAAATTATGTGCTTCAAGCTATGTATTTTGTTTGTGGTGCTGTGCATCACCGCCCATTTGAGCTTGATTTTGAGGTCATTGGTAATCGGCAATTTATCAATTTCTATTATCAATTGTTCTGGCTGTTCCAACTCTCGCCGCTTTTGATAAAATCTCACCAGCAAGCTATCTACCACAAAATAACTAAAATAATTAGCAACAAAGCCTGCAAATACCAACACACCTAAACCGATCAGCATACCAAAGGAACCGCCGACTTTGACCAAACCAGACCAAACGGCTGCATCACCTGTTTTACCTGTAGCTAGTATGGCTATAAATAGCATTAAAGCAGGCAATCCGATCGTGATTGTGTTTCTGATGAGATAGTCCATTATTTATCTTCTCGGCTCAGCTTTTTTCGATTGGGCTGTTGCTCTAAGTTTCATAAATTTCTAAGGGTAAGTTGTCGGGATCCCTGAAAAATGTAAATCGTTTTTCGGTAATTTCGTCAAGGCGAATTTCTTCTACTTCTACTTGTTGAGATTTTAAGTAAGCAACTGATGCTTCTATGTCCTCAACTGCAAAAGCTAAATGTCTCAAACCGCACGCTTCAGGATTGTTAACTCTTTCTGGAGGATGGGGAAATGAGAAAAGCTCGATTGTGTCGCCGTTTCCGACTCGCAAATCTAGTTTGTAAGAATTCCTCTCGGTTCGGAAAGTTTCTTTGATAATGGAACATCCCAATACTTCTACATAAAATTTCTTCGATGCTGCGTAATCCGAGCAAATAATCGCCACATGATGTATTGCCTTTATTTTCATCTTAAAAAAGTTAGTTAGTTGCTTTTTTCTGAGATGTTGCACCATTCTCAATAAGCTTTTTATGAACAGGCAAGATGCCTGTTCCACAAGAAAATGCACTCTTTGTGGAACAGGCATCTTGCCTGTTAAGCGAGAATGGTGCCAGATGTGAGGTTTTTCCAAATGCACAGCACGCTATTAACAATTATATTTGACGATCGCAGACTCGGCGACAAACCCTGCTAAATTCAGCGCGATCGACCTGAATTTTCCCTCCCCCAAATCTTAATCTGAAAATTTCTGCAAAAAAAAGCACCCTACTTTGATAAAATGAGAGTTTTGCAGTCAATCACCCAATTTGCATCTCAGGAGACAAGCATTATGGCCCGTATGTATTACGACACCGACGCGAACCTAGACCTCTTAGCCAACAAAACGATTGCTATCATCGGTTACGGTTCCCAAGGACACGCCCACGCCCTTAACCTCAAAGACAGTGGCATGAATGTCGTTGTCGGTTTGTATCCCGGTAGCAAATCTGCAGCCAAAGCAACCGACGCGGGTTTAACAGTTCACCCCGTAGACAAAGCAGCCGCCGCTGCTGACTTCATCATGATTTTATTGCCCGATGAAGTTCAAAAAACTATTTACAAAGAACAAATCGAACCGAACCTTTCTGAAGGAAATGTTTTAGCATTTGCTCACGGTTTTAACATTCACTTCGGCCAAGTTGTTCCCCCTGCCAATGTAGACGTAGTAATGGTTGCCCCCAAAGGCCCCGGACACTTGGTGCGGCGCACTTACGAACAAGGGGAAGGTGTTCCGAGTTTGTTTGCAGTATATCAAGATGCTTCCGGTCAAGCGCGCGATCGGGCAATGGCCTATGCTAAAGGTATCGGCGGCACCAGAGCCGGCATCCTTGAAACCACTTTCCGCGAAGAAACAGAAACGGATCTTTTTGGCGAACAAGTAGTTTTGTGCGGCGGTTTGAGCGCCTTAATTAAAGCTGGATTTGAAACTTTAGTTGACGCCGGATATCAACCGGAATTAGCTTATTTTGAATGTTTGCACGAAGTTAAACTTATCGTTGACTTAGTAGTAGAAGGAGGCCTCGCCAAAATGCGCGACAGCATCTCCAATACAGCAGAATACGGCGATTTAACTCGCGGCCCCCGCATCGTCACGGATCAAACCCGCGCCGAAATGCGTAAAATTCTCAGCGAAATTCAATCCGGCCAATTTGCCCGCGAATTCGTTCTGGAAAACCAAGCCGGCAAACCAGGCTTTACCTCCATGCGCCGTCAGGAAGCAGAACATCCTATTGAAGAAGTTGGTAAAGATTTGCGAGCTATGTTTAGCTGGTTGAAAAAGCAGGCTTAATCAATTTTAGATTTTAGATTTTAGATGGGAGTACAAATCTAAAACAGTCTGGACGCATAACCTCTATCTGTAGGGTGTGCAATGCACACCTTACCGCTAGGAGGAAAATCTAATACCAATTTAATGTGAAGTTGCACGTATCTCGATCCCCCTAAATCCCCCTTAAGAAGGGGGACTTTGATCGGAATCTTGTCCCCCCCTTATTAAGGGGGGCTAGGGGGGATCGGATTCTACGGCGCCTCATAAAAAATTGGTATAAAATCTCAAGTTTAATCGATTTGAGATTGGAGGAAAAATCTAAAATCTACAATCTCAAATCCTCATGTTTGGTTGGGCTTCGCTTAACCCAACCTACAAGAAAATGGCTAGGTATTATTAGAGAAACCGGGTTTCTCGCTGGTAGCTCAAAACTATCGACTGGGACTAGGACTTTTTTGCAATTTATCAATATCCTGTTGCCTTTGCTCGTTGAAATCTCTCGGTCTCAACCAATTCGGCCACAACCCGACGAAGAACTTTCGACTTGCCACGCTAGTATCTCTTACAGGTTTGGGCAGGAAAGTTAAACTGTCACCGTAAAGGGTAAACAGCGCTATAAACAGCAGCAACAGCGGGATAAGATTTTTTTTAGGCATGGCAGTTTGGGAGTAGAGTTTGTGAAAGCACTTGGTTATATTTTGCCCTTGCACGGACAAAAAATATCAAAAACAGCTTAAGAAGAAAAATACACCCTGGCGGCTAAGCGGCCGCGCATACAGAAGGAAAGGCTGTTAGTCGTAATATCGTTTCCCCTGACATCGGAATCATAATTTTCCCAGTGCAGTGGGAGCTTCCCGTGTGGCTCCGCGCTCTCAGGAGCGAGCGGGACGCTACCACTCAAGTATAATTCTGATGTTACCTTATTTGATATTACTACAAGTCTTAATCATTAGTTATTAGCTCATGACTAATGACTAATGGCTACTTATTCCCTTGAATAAAAGTTTCCACTACTGCATTAGTTTCCGGGGAAATTTCTGTTACGAGTCGCACTGGGATTGCTGATGTAGAAGCAAATTGCGCGTATTCTGGTGTTAGAAACACTGCATATTTGTCAGCTTCAGCAGTCAGTTGAGCGGCAGTAGCCAAACTTACAGCTTTAATATAATTGCGTATGCTAACAGCTTGGTCGCCGACAACTTCATCGCCGGTAATTCCTGTGCTTGGCCTGCGAAGTTGGTCTAAAGTTGTACTGGGATCTTTGACGCTTAAGTGGGTTCCTCCTACAAAACCGACTAGCCATTTGGGAGATGGAATTTTCGGAAAGCCGGCAATTTGTTCGGCTAAGGCGGGAGTTGTTTTGTCGGCAGAAGATGCTACTATTAATGTGGGAATCTTAATTTTACTTAAGCCAGTTTCTCCAAATAGTAATGATGCGATCGGATTCATGACGATCGCCCTTTTAATCCTTGCATCCCGCAATTGATACCGTTCTTCGGGCAATCCAGCCGCCGCGCACTGAATGCCTTCGCCCAAGCTAAACCCAATCAAATCCCCCTGACACCGCTGTTTAAGTCCGCTTAATTGCAGTTCGGCACCGGCCAAGGACAAGGCTGTGGCCCCGCCAAAGGAATAGCCAATGATCATAGATCGCTCGATCGCAATTTTTCCCTGCAAATTATCATCAGTTTGGTTCAATTTTGTCAGTTCGTCGAGTACAAAACTGATGTCTTTGGGACGGTCTAAAAACTCTTGAGGGGCTAGCAAGGGACACTTCCCCGCCATCGCAGCATTGGTATTCGTCTCGTTGCTGCCCGGATGTTCTAAAGCTGCTACCACATAGCCGTGAGACGCCAAATGCTCGGCTAAGTAGCGCAAATCCGTGCGGACGGAACCCAAACCGTGAGAAAAGACGATCGTCGGTTTGTCGGCTGTCGCAGCTTCCGACCAGTACACGTCAACCGGAATAGGTCGATTGCGGGCGCTATCGTTCAAATCTAGCGCCCGTACCTGCACGGAATTAGGGCCTGGCTGGGTGGGATCGAAAGGCAGGTTAAACGCGGGTTTAACTGGTGCTAACTGAGGTGCGATCGCCGCCATAAACCGCTGAGTTTGCCAAAAACTTACGTTCAAATTTCCCAAAACTGCGAAAGCTCGATCGAGATCCACCACGACCCGCGAGCTGGGATAAGATTCAATGAAACTCAATATCGATAAGCCTTCCGGCGCGTTTGCTCCCTGCACCAGAGCGGCTCGCAGCGCTTCCACACCCCCACCGTCGCCCCTGGGTATGACAGTAGTCAAATCCGTCAGGATGGCAGTGCCGATGCCCGTATTTAGCAAGTTGCTCAGGCCGACTACATTTAGGGGAATTTTCGCTTGCAGTGCTCGAAAGATTTTACTCCGCTGTTCGGAGGACAGGAGATTGGCGTAAGCTTGCAGTCTTGCTGGGACTTTTCCAGTTTTTGCGAGTTCGCGCAAATCTGCAACCGATATCGAGGATTCTAAAATACCTTTGCGGACAACAACAGTTTCAGCAGCTTTTACAGGGGATGTCACGTCGCTGAAAGGATTAATCGAGATTGAACCCAAAACACTCGCCACCGAAGAAAACCATCTGAAAGTTGGTCGGATGCTCATTTTTACCTTATTGAACTAGAGGGGATACATCACCATATTCTCAAAATTCTCCCAGATACTGAGAAATTGTCTAGTTTGAGGTGCGATCGTCAAGGCCTCTGGGCATATTTAGTTGGCGATCGCACATTCCGTACCTAAGTGCACTTCTTGTGCGGGTGCTAATGATGATGAGTTGAAGGATTTTTTCATCTGACGAGCCAAAAATACAAACTTCGCGAGTTAAAAGAGCGATCTAGTGTATTCCCGAACCGCACAAAGGTGCGGAAATTTTGCTAGCAATTCCGTTGGATTAGGATTAAATATAAGACTTACACAATTGCCACAAATAGGGCTTAAATTTTAGGTATGTAGTTGCGCTTTAGCGCTCTTTCTTAGCTTAGGAAAGAGCGCTGAAGCGCAACTACATACCTTTGTTTAATTTGCCAGTTGGCTTTAGTCCTAAAATCTTAACCGCAGATGAATCCAGCTACATAAAATCATCTGCGGTTACAATATTCCTCAAGATACAGGAAAATAAACAACAAGCATCGAAATATTTTGGTGAGTCCGGGCGATCGCTTCCGGTTCTTTGAGAGTTCCCGGTTTTTCCCACAAATTCTGGTGAGAAATTGTTGTTAAAATCAGCAAATCGTGTTCTAACAAATTCTGCGAAACTAGCTTGATAAAATTGCCCCGCACCCGATTTACTGGTATCTCAGAAAGAATTTCCACCTCCGCCGCACTTTTGTTGCTTTGTTCCCGTTTTGTCGCCACCAACAACACTTGCAAAGTCGCCTTGAGTTCGTCGGCCAAACTCTTAGCAATATCCACGGTTTCCTGAAATCCAAACCGAGTCAACTCGCTGTCAGTTACCGCCAAAATAATTCTGGCTGTATTCTGGATAGGATCGGGAAATCGAGCAATCAGTACGGGTACGGGCGATCGCCTCACTATATTGTCAATGATGCTGCCAAAAAAATTGTCGCGAGTCGTGGAAAATCCCTTCCAACCGCAAACTATTAAACTAGCCTCGCGTTCGGTTGCACTCCGCAGAATTCCGCGATCGATCGCATCATCTATCCTCGCGATCGGTTCCACCGCACAAGCAGCAGCATGGGCCACAGTTTCCGCAGCCGTCAAAAGTTGAGTTTGCTGCATTTTATCTGCAGGTGAAATTGCTTCCCCGCGATCGGACAAAATATGCAGCGGCAGCAAAGTTCCCTGAGAGCTTTTTGCTAAAATCAAAGCCAAACGCAGCAAATTATCTTCTGTATTGGGATTAGCAACCGGCACTAAAACTCGTTCTCCCCATGAACGCTTTCCCGAAGTAGGAGTCGGCAAACTCGACTCCGGCTGCTGCATTTCTTGACCCCACCGAGATACAATCCAAGGAGAAGCCACACAAGTTACTAAAATCATGGCAATGATGCCGTTCACCGTTACGCGATCGACCAATTTAATCTCAAAAGCAACCGTAATTGCAGCCAAAGTAGAAGCAGCTTGAGCAGCAGAAAGACCGAACATTACCATAATGTTTGGAAACTTAAAACCAAATATTTTCCCCGGTATCCAAGCTGCCAAAAACTTGCTCCCCAATTCTGCTAAAATCATCACCCCCGCCACCAACAAAGACTGCGGCTGCTTCACCAAAATTAGCGGGTCAATTAACATCCCCACAGAAATCAGAAAAAACGGCACAAACAGCGTATTCCCAATAAACTCAATCCGATTCATCAGCGGACTCATTTTGGGGATGATTTGAGTAATGGCAATTCCCGATAAAAACGCACCAATAATTGCCTCAATCTCAATCATTTCGGCTGCGTAAGAAACTAGAAATAGGGTGGCCAATAC
Source organism: Microcoleus sp. N9_A2 (assembly GCF_036701775.1). NCBI lineage: Bacteria > Bacillati > Cyanobacteriota > Cyanophyceae > Oscillatoriales > Microcoleaceae > Microcoleus > Microcoleus sp. N9_A2. The sequence continues at coordinate 160,766 of NZ_JAUBRH010000004.1, forward strand.
AAATATAAATTCGGCATTTTCGTCGTGTCCGAATTTCTTAAAAAACCAGCGACCGATTTTGGGGACTCCCCACAAAGTAGCAAAAGTGTAGATAGCAAGAGATGGAATGAGAACCAGCCAAAAATCTAGAGTGAGATTTCCTTTGTAAGCTTTGACAACAATTGCCAGCACCAACAGTCCCAACACATTCGTAATTAAAGTCCCGCCCAAAGTCGTAGTAATAGTCTGAGTTCGCATCAATCCCAATTTTGTGAGAATTGGTAGGGCTAAAAGCGTGTGCGTAGCGAAACAAGAAGCGACTAAAATTGCAGCCAGCCAGCTATATCCCAACAGCAGCATCGCTCCCGTGCCCAATATCATCGGCAAGGAAAAAGTAGCCAGCCCAAATATAACAGCTTTGTCTGCATTGAGTTTGAGGTCATCGAGGCTAGTTTCTAGTCCCGCTAGGAACATCAAAAATAGCAATCCTACAGTACCTAACAAAACAATAGTAGCGTCCCGTTGCAGCAAATTGAGACCGTTGGGCCCGACAATTACGCCGGCAATAATTAAACCGACGATTCCCGGCAGCCGCAAGCGCTCAAATAACAGCGGTGCGAGTAGCATGATTGCTAAAAGAACTAGGAAAACGGGAACAGGGGCGGTAATTGGCCCGGAAGTTAACATGAATTTTTTACCCTACATATTGGCAGCGAACTGGTACCACTTTTAAAATAAAACCCTCAAAATATCTATCAATCTAAAGAGGTATTCTCAATATTTTACAGCGTAATTGGTAATAAGTTGGACTGGGCGGGAAAAACCGGGTTTATTGGTAAAATACGGGTTTGATGACGAGAAATTTCTGAAAAAAACCTGGTTTCTAGTTCCCCGCACACAAGTCCTGATTTGGAATAATACCCATAAAAAAGGGAAACGTGCTTTTATCCCTTACCTTTCTCTATTTAAAATCTAACACCGGGAAAGGTTTCGCCGCTTCCATCTGCGCCGCTAAAGCAATTAAAGTTGCTTCCGCTGCGGGCCGCCCGATAATTTGAATACCCACGGGTAAACCGTTGTTATCTAAAATAGCAGGAAGTGCGATCGCAGGCAAACCGCTAGCATTAAATGGCGGACAAGGAGCAACCCAATTAATAATCCGCTGCAAAGTTTCCTCACAACTCAAATCCGCCCACTCTCCAACCCGGATTGGCGAGTGCATATAAGTGGGCAAAACTAAGACATCAAATTTTTCAAAGAATCCCACAATCCGCCGTGAAATAACCTGCATTTGATTCACCGCCCGCAAATATTCCCCAGCCGAAACTGTTCTTTCCAACAGCCAGCGATTCATCGGTTCCAAAACTTTGCTGGGAATGCCGCTTGCACCCGCCCCAGACTGCCAAATGACTGTAAAGGGTTCGATTAAACCCGTAAAATCGGGGCATCCCGGTTCGACATCGTGACCCAAATCTGCCAATAATTTTACGGTATCAAGTACCGCTTGCTGACACACAGGCGCTGCCTCACCCACGGGAGCAATATTGGTAGAAAAAGCAATTCGCAGCTTGCCCAATTTTTCACTGGCAGCCTTTAGAAACGTGGGATTTTGGTCTGGTAGCCAGTACGGATCGCCGGTTGTGTACCCTGACATCACGTCTAAAAGTGCGGCCGCGTCAGCTACGGTACGCGCTAGAGGGCCGTTGGTAGAAATTCCGCTCAGGTAATCTCCGACAGGTGCCCAGGAAACTCGCCCCCGCGAGGGTTTAATGCCGACTAAACCGCAGGCGGAAGCTGGGCCTCGGATCGAACCGCCGCCGTCTGAACCTTGGGCGATCGCGCATAAACCGGCCGCTACAGCCGCTGCTGAGCCGCCGCTGGAACCTCCGGGCGTGTAGCCTAAATTCCAGGGATTGCGGGCGGGCCGGAAACCTGGGGGCTCGGTGTAAGGCAATGAGCCGATTTGAGAGGTTGCTGTTTTGCCCAGAATGTTAAATCCGGCTGCTTTGATTCGCCAGACTACTGACTCGTTGTAGGGAGATATGTTACTGTGCAACGCCTGAACTCCATAAGTACAGGGAATGTCGGCAACTGGTGTCAAGTCTTTGATGCCGATCGGCACTCCGAAAAATGGCGGCAATTCCTCTGACTTGTTTAAGCCTGCTAGGTGTTCGGTTTGCGCTGTCGCTAGTTCGATCGCCCGATCAGCCGTTACTGTAAAATAACTACCAAGCTGATGGTTTAATCGATCGATCCGTTCCAAGTACAGATTGACAATTTCTAGAGGCGATACTTCCCGATCACGGATAGACTTCGCTAATTCTAGGGCTGGAGTAAAAGCCTGATCGACAGAATTCATCCGTTTAACTCCTTAATAGTTGGGCAAAGTATAATTTAATGCTGTTGAGTTGCGGCAAACTCTTGTCCTTAAGAAATTTATCCAAAAAAGTCAAAAATCCATATTTGATCATATATCGAGAGTGATGGCATCCTCCAATTGGCAGAATATTTCCTTAGTAGTGCAGCACTACGACCCCCTCTTGGGATAGACTGAGAACAACAGTTAAGCTTTTGTGCAAGAGACGCTCTTCGGGCGATCGGCATTGTTCAACTCCCACAAATCATCTGTTCGAGTCAGCCTTCTCACCAACTTAAGGTAGCGCATATGACACAACAGCATCCGCCAGCTCCTCGCCCGCCCGTACCCGGAGCCCCCCCACCACCAGGAATGCCCCGCCCTCCTGCTCCCGGAATGCCCCCCAGAGCAGCAGGAATGCCACCAGCACCCCCGCCCGCACCAGCACCAGCACCGCCGCCTGCACCAGCGCCCCAATCCTTCGCCACACCTAAAGGCCAGAGCTCTAGCAGCGGCGGAGTTCCGAGTTTGAAAGAGCTAGTAATCCGAGCCAAAGAAGAAGGAGTATCCGACCTTCACCTCGGAGTAAACGAATTCCCCCGCTTCCGCACGCGGGGCGAGATTGCCGACATCGGCTATCCACCGACGGATTTAGATACGTTTTTTGGCTGGCTGCGCGAGTGCATGAGCGATGAAGAAATAGAAAGTTTCCAAAAAACCCTAGACTTTGATGGCGCTTTCGACTTCGGCTTCGTCCGCATTCGGATCAGTTGCATGGACTCCTTGGCCGGCCCGGCGATGGTGCTGCGGCTAATTCCTGCCAAAATATTGACAATGGAGGAATTGAAGCTGCCTGAGGTATTTAAGAAAATATGCGGCTACCACAAAGGGCTGATTTTGGTGACGGGCCCGACAGGTTCGGGCAAGTCTACCACCTTGGCGGCGATGATCGACTACATCAATAAGAATAAAGCCTACAACATCATCACGATCGAAGACCCGGTAGAATTCGTACACGAAAGCAAAAAATCCTTGATCAAGCACCGCGAAGTCGGCCGGCACACCCTCAAGTTTATGAATGCTCTCAAAGGCGCTCTGCGACAAGACCCGGATATGCTGCTAGTCGGAGAAATTCGGGACAGAGAGACGGTGGAAATCGCCCTCAAAGCCTCTCAAACCGGTCACTTAGTTGCAGGAACCCTGCACACTAACAGTGCGATTAAAACCCTGAACCGGATTCTGGATATGTTCGGGGCGGAAGAACAAGAGGCCATACGGGTTTCAATTTCCGAATCCTTAGTGGCAATTATTGCTCAACTGCTGTGCAAAACCACAGACGGGAAGCGGGCTGCTTTCCACGACGTTATGATCAATACCGACGTGGTTAAGGAATACATTCTGAAGGGGCAGAATGAGGAAATCAATCAAATCATGATCAAAGATACTTATGAAGGCATGACGACGATGAATAAGTCGCTCTACGGCCTTTATCAAGAAGGTCGGATTACTGAAGAACTTTGTGTAGAGAACTCGCCGTTCCCGAACGAAATGGCTCAGATGCTTCGGGGTCGAGTCTAAAGGTGGAGTGTTAACAGTTAACAGTTGACTGTTAACTGTTAACTTTAATTGGTGTACTGAATTGAAAGTCGATCGCCCGATTTTGCCAGAATTTTTCAAAGGCATTGCACTATTTACGCCAGGGGGAGACTTAATCTATTGCATAGATCCCCGCAAGCAAACTCAGTGGCACTTGCAGTTGTGCGTAGCTCTACAGGAGATCCTCGGTTTGTCGGAACCGCCGCATTTTCTGATACCTTGCTATACGGCAACTGTTGACTGCTGGATCGATCGCACCGATCGACAGTTGCGGGTTGCAGCCGAGGCATACCCCCCCGTGCTGCGACATCAAACGCTACTAAATGCCATTTTTGGCACTGCTGACTTGGTTTGGGAAGCCCGCAGCGAAGAAATTTGCGAACCAATGGCGATCGCAACTTATCACGAACAATTCCCCGAACTTTGGGAAAATCACGACTTAGTTATACAGTATGCCAGCCCCGAAGCTCGATCGGACTGGAGTAGTTCGATCGTAACTCCCTTGGGCTTTCCGCTATTGCAGCAGACTCGGCTTCCCAAACCAACAGCACTCACCCCACCGCCACAAACTCAAGGGTACGTTTTGCGTCTGTTTGTTTCCGGCAGCAACCCCAGCACCGAACGCACCCTCGAAAATTTACACCAGTTTTTAGAGCAATGCCTCGATCGTCCCTACACTTTAAAAGTAATTGATGTTTTGAAACATCCAGAACAAGCTGAGGCAGATCAGATTTCAGCAACTCCTACTTTGATTAAAATCTGGCCGAAACCGGTGCGACGAATTGTTGGCGAATTGAACGATGATGAAAAAATAGTGCGGCTGCTGACCTATTCGGAATTTTAGATGGGGGCGAGGATTTTTGCGATTATTTAATACTGGCGATCGCACACATTGTATCTGTAGGGTGCGCACTGCGCACCTTACCCCTGCTTGGGGCGGAGCATACCATTTTTTGGCCTTATTCCTATCTCCGAAAGAGATGCTCCCAAAGCCCATCGGCTTAATCAGGAAGACAAACATCAGGAGGGCACAAACTGGGGAAATCCAAAGTTGTGACTTCCAGCGTATCCAACTCAACTCTCCGAATTACATGATTGTTCGTATCAGCAACAAACAAATGAGGCCCGATCGCACTCAACCCTGAAGGTTCAAAAAATCGAGCCTTGAGACCTTTAGCATCAACCAAACCTGCTGTACCATCTCCAATCATGGTTCTGCACGTACCGCCCCGGTGGTCGATCCGCTTAATTTTGTGATTGTAAGTATCAGCCACCCAGAGGTAATTTTGAGCGTATTCAACACCCAAACAGTGCTGCAACCTTACCTCATCAGCGCGACCATCTTTATCCCCAAAACCAAACAATTCACCGCTACCGCAGACAGTTCGCACCTTCGGGTCTTCATCAATACCCACAGCACGAATCGAACTAATTTCGCTGTCAGCAACAAACAACTCCGATCGATCCGTAGAGAGGCCGCTGGGCTGAGAAAAAGCAGAATCTGCAAGATTCCCGTCAACACAGGATTCTCTGCCAATACCCGCATAAGTGCCAATCGTGCCAGTGTCTAACTGCATTTCCCAAATCTGGTGCGAACCCGCCATTGCAATAAAAAGTCTATTTCCAACTCTTTCTAAATCCCAAGGCGAATTCAATTGCGTTTCTAAACCCTTGCCGCTGGGGGGTGAAATTTCGTGACTTTGTTCGCCCGTACCAGCAACAGTTTCTACCCGTTGAGTCGTAAAATCAATCTTTCTGAGAGCATGATTTTCCGTATCAGCAATATATAGAATTTGACTTTCTGCATCAAAAGCCATACCTTGAGGTGCAAAAAACTCAGCCTCTTCAAAGTCCCCATCAGTTAAACCCGGTTTGCCGCTACCGATGACGTGCAGCACCTCACCTTCGAGGGTGCTGACAACAATCCTATTGTGGCCGGAATCTGCAATAAATAAGCAAGAACCGACTAAGTTTTGTATAACTGAATTAGCAGGTCCGGGCAATACAGTTTCATCTACAGATTCATTTTCCTGACTCATTTCGCCCAAAAGCGCGCCCTGTTGGTGAAGCTGTTTTGCCTCCGTTGCAGCGATCGCAAATGCCAGCACTTTACCGGGAAAAGCCAGCGGTGTTGATACAGGTTTGCGCTGTTTTTCTAAGCTAAAACTGAGTTGTTTAAAGTTGAGTGCATTTTTATCTTTGTATTCAGCAATTAACTTGCCAACTAACTCGTCAAGTGCTTCTCTATTGCCTTCGCCGGAAACAAAGCCGACGACATAACTTTCAGGATCGATCACCATTAAAGTCGGCCAAGCGCGAACGGCATAGCTTTGCCAAACTTTCATGCCACTGTCTACAATTACCGGATGTTCGATATCGTAGCGGAGGATAGCTTGGCGGATGTTTTCTACTTCTTTTTCGTTTTCAAATTTGGCTGAGTGAACGCCGATAACCGTGAGGGAATCTTTATATTTTTGTTCGAGGTATTTTAAGTCTGGGAGGACGTGCAAGCAGTTGATGCAGCAGTACGTCCAGAAGTCGAGGAGGACGACCCGCCCTTTTAAGGATTCAATGGATAAAGGTTTTTCGGTGTTCAACCAGGGGTATTTTACGGGGAATTCTGGTGCTCTGACGCGAGGCATGGGATCTCCTTGGTGGGGCGTGAATGATTTTTTACCTTCTTTAATTTAGCGGGAAGTTTGGCAGGATGGGGGAAAAGGGAGGTTGAGTCCGGGAACCGCTTGAGGACATAGGCGATACGCCCGTGCCACAAGAGGAGGGGGAGGGGGCGATCGCACGGGAGTGTTTTTTTGACTGCCGATCGCTCTTGCCACCTTAATTGACGGCTGTTGCGGTCTAAAATACCAAATTTACAAGTTCTCGATCTTACTTTTCTCTGTTGATATTTTCCATAACTACCAATGCCCCGTTAATTTTGTCCGGGTCGATCGCATCTGTCATTGAGTTAACCCACAGATTGATATTCTGCGGTTCCCCTTGCAAAGGCAATAGGACGCGATCGGGGTAATATTGCTCTCGACCTTCGTCGCTTTGAGGTGACAAAGCAGCATTTAACCATTCAGCGAAATTATCATTTTTTAGTTTAATTAAATCCCCCAAACTTACACCTTCTTTGAGTTCGGCATTGCTAGCACCTAGCAATTGCTTTGCCCGATTGTTGGCTGTGATGATATTTCCCTTTTTATCGGTGGAGATGATTGCATTCGGGAGCGATCGCAGTACATCTTTATGTCTTGTTTCTTGTTGTTTGACCTCGGAAAACAGCATAGCATTTTGCAATGCAACACCCGCTTGGATGTTAAACGCCTGCATAAATTCTATGTCGTTGCGACTAAAACTCGCTTTAAACTGTTCAGGGGCGTGCGGCCAATCTGCCGGGTTGTAGGGCGGGAATTCTCCCTGTCGTTTTTTATTAACTAATTGGATGACGCCAATCAATTTTCTGTTTGAGTTAAACACTGGCATACACAGCATACTGCAAGTGCGGTAGCCGGATTTTTGATCTACTTCGGCTCTGGCGGCCCGGGGGTCGTCGTACATATCAAAGGGCATCAACAGCGGTTCGCCGGATTGAGCCACAATACCTGCAAAACCGGCGGTTCTGGGTATGCGAATTTCTTTAAGGTCGCCGGCGATGTTCGGGATTGTTGTCCACAGTTCGTCTTTATCTTCGTCGATCAGCCACAGGGTGCTGCGATCGGCGTTCATGAGTTCTTTTGCCTCATCCATCACCCTTTTTAGGGTATCTTCTAAGTCTAGGCTGCTCTGAGAAAGAGCCCCGATGGCATTGATTAGCGCCGTAACAGCGCACTGTCTCTGAGATGCCGCGTAGAAAGACTTGCAGGATTCTATACTTAAGCGAATCGAGGGAGCAAATTCTTTAAAAACTTGTTCGTCTTCTTCAGTAAATCCAGTCTTGTCGATTTTTTCGTGAATAGTAGTGTGATTTTCGCGATCGGGTTTCAGTTTATTAATGAGTTGAACCACTGCCACTAACTGCCCTGTTTTCTCATTGATAACGGGCATAACCAGCATTGTATAAGTGCGGTAGTCCGTTTTTTCATCCATTTTTTGGGCGTTAGCCGATCGCGCGTCGTTGTAAAAATCATAAGGAATGTTAACCACTTTTTTTTCTGTGGCTGCTTCTCCTGCGATGCCCACGTGGGCGGGAACTCTGATTTCTATGTTTTTGCCATTCTCATCTTTGGCAACTATCGCCCACAGTTCGTTATGTTCTTCATCTAATATAAAAATTGTAGCTCGATCTGCATTCAACAAATCCCCTGTTTTTAATGTGATGGAAGACAACATTTCATTAAGAATGCGATCGCAGCCTTCTGGTTCAAGCAGCAGATCCAACATTGATAATATGTCGGGAAATCTTTGACAATTTCCACACTTATTATCCCCACAAACATTACTCAAAACAGATGTATAACTCTCCTTATCGAGTAGTGTTAAAATTTCCTCAAATTTACCTTCAGGTTCCATGAAATAACTCCAATAATAATTTTTAGATTTTACGCGATTTCAGGACAAATTATTAGCCGACAAGATTGCCAAACTCGCCAACTATCTTGAGTTTATCTGGGTTCATTGGCGTTCATCTACTGTTTTCCTCTGGCATCAAAAATTCATGCAATCTTGTCTAGGAAATATCTTGTAGGTTGGGTTTAACGCAACTTCAACCCAACCTATCTGAATAAAATTCGGTATGACAACTTTTTACCTAACAGCAACCGCCGCCATTATAATGCCAATTCGAATCAGTAATCAACACCCGATCCGGCATCAATCCCCCCAACTTCCCAGCCGTTTTATCACACACCGCCGCCGGAACTCCGCGCTGCAAAACGTGACCAGCACCGTCATCAAATAGCTCTTCAGAACCCGCATAAATCGCCGTCTTACCAGTAAAAATACAAGCGCCATCCGGGGGTATGTCCACTTTAAAAGACACTGAATCAAGGCTTTCTAACAGCAAATCCGCATCCAATTTGTAATTGTGTTTGTCCAGCAGCCGGTAAGGACGGCGCGCCCGGACTTCTACTTGCCCAAAGCCCACGTCTACAAGGTGTTGAACGTATTCTGCGTATGTCAGAGCACCCGACAAACACAAGGCCCGCAAGCGTTGGTCTTCTTTCAAATGTTGCGGAATGGGGCGAGTTGCGATCGGATCGCTCATCAACAACCGGCCACCCGGTTTTAAAACCCGATAAGTCTCTTTTAATGCTTTAGCTAAATCCGCCGGTTCAAAGATATTAAACAAGCAGTTTTGGGCGACAACATCGACAGAAGCATCGGGCATCGGCAACGCAAAAGCATCGCCTTCCCGAATTTCCACAAAACTCGGATCAAACCACTCATTCTCGTGGGCTGCCTTTTGCAAGTTGCGTGCCGCAGCTTCTCGCATTGCTGCAACCGGATCTACGGCAATTACTGCTCCCTTTTTTCTAGAGAAATAAGCAAATTGCAGCGCTTCCAAACCGCCGCCGACGCCTACATAAAGCACGGTTGGATTGCCGACAAGTTCGGCGGCGTGGACTGTTGTACCGCAGCCGTAATTCATCTCTTGCATTTGTTCGGGAATTTTTAATCCTGGCAGTTGCAAGGGGCTGCTTTGGACGCAACAAAGTCCGATTTGGGGAGTTTCGGCAACGTCGCTGTAGAATTTGGCTGCTGTTTCGAGGTAGGTCATTTTTTAGTGTCCTTTAATTTTTGACCGCAGATGGAGCACGGGCGGGACGCCCATGCCACAAAGAAGCCCAGAAAGTTTTTGTTAGGTGGCAAATTCGACTTTTTGTTCGGATTTGGGGGGATTTTCGGGTTGGGAAACAGTTGTTTTGGGATCTGCTAATTCCGTGGTTGGCTGGCTAGGAGTTTCAGCGGCAACTGGTGGCGTTGGCTGTACAAGATTGGGAGACTCTTCTGGTATCGCGGGAGCGACTACTTTTGGTACTGGAGCTTTTCCTGTTATTTCTGGCAGGGTTGGTGGCTCTGAAGGATTAGAAGGTTGGGGTTCTTCACGCAAGAAGTTGCGGAACCGATTGTAGTATCCTTTATATTCCTGTTTTTTTGCTTGGGGAGATGCTGTTGCGGTCGGTTCTATTATTTTAACTGGTGCAACAACTTTCGGGGTTTCTAACTGTGGAGTTGCTGTCGGTGTCGTTTCTATTACTTGAACTGGTTTTACAAGTTTGGGCGCTTCGAGTTGGGGGGTTGCTGTAGGTGTCGTTTCTATTACTTGAATGGGAGCAACTTCGGGAGCGACTGTTGGCTCTAAGCTGGGTTCGGTAACAGGGGTTTCTGGAACCGCTGGTGAGGGTGGGACAACTGGTGTTTTTTCTAATGCAGGTGTCGGTGTCGGTTCGGGGGTTGGGGTTGGTGTGGGAGCAGGGGCTTGGTAGGTGCGATCGACTATACCGCGAGTTTCTGCTGCTGTTAGTTCGCCCCGCACTAATTTTGAAAGAGGATCTTGACCGAGCGGTTGGAAATTGATCAGTCTGACTGTATTATTAAAGGCGTTTTTGACAATTTTTCCCCGTTCGTCAATTAATTCTAGCTGTACCCAGTTTTTCCCTGGTTTGAATCCTTTAAGATATATAGGTTGCCACTGGTCGATCGCAAAGCTTTGGCCGTTGACTGTGGCTCGAATTTTCCAATCAAGTATTTCATCTTGGGAATTTTCTTGCGCCACTTCGTGCGGGGGGGCATTTGTCAAGTAAAAGTCGAGCAGGATGGGTTCTGCCCCGTAGCTGCCTTGGGGGCTGTTGTACGTTAATAAGGGCAATGTTCGATCGGGATTATTGTCGTCTGTTTTGGTAAAAACGTGAAAGGTGGTTTGAGCTGCGGCACCTTCGTTTTTAAAGCTTTCTTCCCAAGGGCGAGCGGCGAACACCTGCAGGGTATGGGTTCCGGGTTCTAAGTCGGAGAGCGTTAAAGGTTGGTTGATGTCGTAAACTGCTGCATAAGGTTGGTTGTCTAATAAAACTTGCAGATGGGGGCCCAAACCCGAGTTTGCATCTTTGAAGATGGGGAAGTCCTTAACTTGGAAATGAACAGACACATTTATATCCTGAAGCACTTCGTCAGGTAATGGATTCAAAATACTAATTTGAGGCTGGTTGATTTCTAGAGCCTGACGCAGTTGTTGAATGGCTTCTGGGGGAGAAACCTCTGAGATTCTGTTTACTGGGGCGGGAGCTGAGCCGCTCTTGTTCCCTGATTTGGGCATTTCGGGATGGCCCGCGCCACAACTTGCTAAACCCCAAAATACTGCTGCTGCGCACAATGCCAGCAGCCTGCCCGTAACCGTTCTGTGCCAATTGATGCCAATCACGCAACCATACTCCTAGAAGCCTTCTCATAGGGAACTATAGCCCAAAACCGAATTTAGTATTGGGGAATTGCCGATCGGGAATTCGGGGCCCGTAGGAGCCCGGATTGAGGCTCCGTGGGCAACCCATCCGATCCGACTAATAACTCCTGCACCCATTTTCTTAAACATCTCTCTATAAATGAGTATTCCTCCATTCCCTAATCTTTGAGTTTTGTAAACTTAATGGCAATACCCCTTGACTTTTTTGAGGGGGTGTGGAAATTAAAGGGCTTATTACATCAAGAATTGAGGCTTTTTTAAGTATTGTTAACAAGCGATTAATACTTCTCAGAGCAGGCTTATAATTCATAAAACTCCCTCAAAAGGAGCAGCCGTATCAATCCTGAAATCAATCTTGAATCAAGGAGGCGATCGGCGGCTCCAGATAGCGAGAAGAGTTGGCAGTACCCAGGGACATTGTTAGCGACACTGGGGAACTGGCTTCTTCAAAGAAGCAAAATGCTTGGGGAGACGATGCACCTGCGTCTAACTCTGCAAAGAGTGAAGTGCAAGCAGTGTCGGCTTTCCCGAGAATCCCCGCCCGCTTTAGGACGGGGAGTGTCAGATACAGTATTCAGTTCTCGTTCCTTGTCTTACCGAGAGGAGAGTCTTCATGACCATTAGTCCTCCAGAGCGAGAGGTAAAAGTTAGAGTAGTAGTCGATAAGAATCCGGTTCCAACTTCTTTCGAGAAGTGGTCAAAACCAGGTCATTTCGATCGCACTCTAGCTAAGGGGCCAAAAACCACCACTTGGATTTGGAACCTCCACGCTAACGCTCACGACTTCGACAGTCATACAAGTGACTTAGAAGACGTTTCGCGCAAAATCTTTAGCGCTCACTTCGGCCACTTGGCAGTAATTTTCGTATGGTTGAGCGGCGCATATTTCCACGGCGCTAAATTCTCCAACTACGAAGCTTGGCTGACAGATCCTACAGCCATCAAGCCCAGCGCTCAAGTGGTTTGGCCGATTTTTGGTCAAGAAATTTTAAATGCAGATGTAGGCGGCGGCTTTCACGGAATTCAAATCACCTCTGGTCTGTTTCAACTGTGGCGCGCCAATGGCATCACTAACTCATACCAGCTATATTGCACTGCGATCGGCGCTTTGGTAATGGCAGCTTTGATGCTATTTGCCGGTTGGTTCCACTATCACGTCCGCGCTCCGAAACTGGAATGGTTTCAGAACGTAGAATCGATGATGAACCACCACTTGGCAGGTTTGCTAGGCTGTGGATGCTTGGGCTTTGCAGGACAACAAATTCACGTTGCTCTGCCGATAAATGCTTGCATGGACGCGATCGATGCAGGCTCACCCCTGACAGTGGGCGGCAAGCTGATTAAAACAGTTGCTGATATCCCCCTGCCGCATGAGTGGATTTTGACACCGGGCTTGATGGCTGACATCTACCCGAGTTTCGCAAAAGGTTTAACCCCCTTCTTCACCCTCAACTGGGGCGCATACGCAGACTTCCTGACCTTCAAAGGCGGTCTGAACCCCACTACAGGCGGTTTGTGGCTGACAGATACAGCGCACCACCACTTAGCTTTGGCAGTGCTGTTCATCGTCGCCGGACACTTCTATCGCACGAACTGGGGCATTGGCCACAGCTTCAAAGAAGTTCTGGAAGCTCACAAAGGCCCTTTCACTGGCGAAGGCCACAAAGGGATGTACGAAGTCTTCACACAGTCTTGGCACGCCCAACTGTCGTGGAACTTGGCCTGGATGGGCTCTATCAGCATCATCGTGGCTCACCACATGTACGCGATGCCTCCGTATCCGTACATCGCAACCGACTACCCGACTCAGCTATCCCTGTTCACCCACCACATGTGGATTGGCGGATTCCTGATTGTTGGAGCAGCGGCTCACGCAGCAATTTTCATGGTGCGAGATTACAATCCGACTCAGCACGTTAATAACTTGCTCGATCGTGTAATCCGCCACAGAGATGCAATCATCTCTCACCTCAACTGGGTTTGCATATTCTTAGGCTTCCACAGCTTTGGTTTGTACGTTCACAACGATACAATGCGGGCTTTCGGTCGTCCTCAAGATTTGTTCTCAGATACTGGTATTCAATTGCGTCCGATATTTGCCCAGTGGGTGCAAAACATCCACGCTTTGGCTCCGGGAACAACAGCGCCTAATGCTACGGAAATCGTCAGCCACGCTTTTGGCGGCGGTGCAGTAGTAGTCGCGGGCAAAATAGCGATGATGCCGATCGAATTGGGTACGGCGGACTTCTTAATCCACCACATCCACGCTTTCACAATTCACGTTACAGTCCTGATTCTTTTGAAGGGCGTGTTGTTTGCACGCAGTTCACGCTTGGTTCCTGACAAAGGTAACTTGGGCTTCCGGTTCCCTTGCGACGGCCCTGGCCGTGGCGGCACCTGCCAAGTATCCGGTTGGGATCACGTTTTCCTCGGCTTGTTCTGGATGTACAACTGCATCTCGATCGTGATTTTCCACTTTAGCTGGAAAATGCAGTCGGACGTGTGGGGAACAGTATCGCCAGACGGCACCATTTCTCACATCACCGGCGGCAACTTCGCACAAAGTGCGATCACGATTAACGGCTGGCTGCGGGACTTCCTGTGGGCGCAAGCTTCTCAGGTAATTCAGTCCTACGGTTCGGCACTGTCGGCCTACGGTCTGATGTTCCTAGCCGGACACTTCGTATTCGCTTTCAGCTTGATGTTCCTGTTCAGCGGCCGCGGCTACTGGCAAGAACTGATTGAGTCCATTGTTTGGGCTCATAACAAACTCAAAGTGTCTCCGTCGATTCAGCCTCGCGCTCTGAGCATTATTCAGGGTCGGGCAGTGGGTGTAGCTCACTACCTCCTGGGAGGAATTGTCACTACTTGGGCATTCTTCCTAGCGCGAATCATCTCGGTAGGGTAAACTACCTTTAGGTTTTGGATTCAGGATTTGGGAGCAATCTCAAACCCAGAATCCAAACCTCGGAACCGAACCTCTTCAACGTTCAGGATTCAGGATTAATCAAGGCTTATGGCAACGAAATTTCCAAAATTTAGCCAAGACCTTGCCCAAGACCCGACCACACGGCGGATCTGGTACGGGATTGCCACAGCGCACGATTTTGAAAGCCACGATGGCATGACCGAAGAAAATCTTTACCAAAAGATTTTTGCTTCTCACTTCGGCCACCTAGCAATCATTTTCTTGTGGACTTCGGGCAGCCTGTTCCACGTAGCATGGCAAGGTAACTTTGAACAGTGGATTAAAGACCCCCTAAATGTCCGCCCGATCGCTCACGCGATTTGGGACCCTCAATTCGGCGCTCCTGCTGTAGAAGCTTTCACTCAAGCTGGCGCTTCTAACCCGGTGGACATCTCTTACTCTGGTGTCTACCATTGGTGGTTCACCCAAGGGATTCGGACAAACGCCGACCTGTATCAAGGAGCTATCTTCTTGCTACTACTGGCGGCTGTCTTCCTGTTCGCAGGTTGGTTGCACCTCCAGCCCAAGTACCGCCCGAGCTTGTCTTGGTTCAAGAATGCTGAATCTCGCCTCAACCACCACTTGGCTGGTTTGTTCGGTGTCAGCTCTTTGGCTTGGACTGGTCACATGGTTCACGTTGCTATCCCCGAATCTCGCGGACAGCACGTAGGTTGGGAAAACTTCTTGTCTACCCCGCCTCACCCGGCCGGTTTGGCTCCGTTCTTCACTGGTAACTGGGGCGTATACGCCGAGAACCCAGATGCAGCGAGCCATGTCTTCGGTACTTCCGAAGGCGCTGGAACAGCAATTCTGACTTTCTTGGGTGGCTTCCATCCTCAGACAGAATCTCTGTGGTTGACAGACATTGCTCATCACCACTTGGCGATCGCAGTTCTGTTTATCGTTGCCGGTCATATGTACCGGACTAACTTCGGTATCGGTCACAGCATCAAAGAGATGTTGGATTCTAAGGCAGGTTTGGTAGGCGGCAAGAGTGAAGGTCAGTTCAACCTGCCTCACCAAGGCCTCTACGAAACCTACAACAACTCGCTGCACTTCCAACTGGCATTTCACCTCGCTGCTTTGGGCGTGATTACCTCCTTGGTCGCGCAGCATATGTACGCAATGCCTCCCTACGCTTTCATAGCGCAGGATCACACGACAATGGCTGCGTTGTACACCCACCACCAGTACATTGCTGGTTTCATCATGGTCGGCGCTTTCGCCCACGGAGCTATCTTCTTGGTGCGGGACTACGATCCTGAAGCAAATAAAGGCAACGTGCTCGATCGCGTGTTGCAGCACAAAGAAGCGATTATCTCTCACTTGAGCTGGGTCTCGCTGTTCTTGGGCTTCCACACTCTCGGCCTGTACGTTCACAACGACGTTGTAGTCGCTTTCGGAACTCCCGAAAAACAAATCTTGATTGAACCAGTGTTCGCACAGTTCATCCAAGCTGCTCACGGGAAGGCTCTCTACGGCATGGACGTGCTGTTGTCTAACCCTGACAGCATTGCTTCTACCGCTTGGCCGAACTACGCTAACGTGTGGCTCCCCGGCTGGTTGGATGCGATCAACAACGGTACTAATTCTCTGTTCTTGGCGATCGGACCTGGCGATTTCTTGGTTCACCACGCGATCGCACTAGGCTTGCACACCACTACCTTGATTTTGGTCAAGGGCGCTCTGGATGCACGCGGTTCTAAGCTGATGCCGGACAAAAAAGACTTCGGTTATGCTTTCCCTTGCGACGGCCCCGGCCGTGGCGGTACCTGCGATGTCTCTGCTTGGGACGCCATGTACCTGTCTGTCTTCTGGATGTTGAACACCCTAGCTTGGGTAACGTTCTACTGGCACTGGAAGCACCTGGGCATCTGGCAAGGTAATGTGGCTCAGTTTAACGAGTCTTCTACCTACCTGATGGGCTGGTTCCGCGATTACCTCTGGCTGTATTCTTCTCAGTTGATCAACGGTTACAACCCGTATGGTACTAACAACTTGTCAGTCTGGGCTTGGATGTTCTTATTCGGACACCTCGTTTGGGCAACTGGTTTCATGTTCCTGATCTCTTGGAGAGGTTACTGGCAAGAGTTGATCGAGACTTTGGTTTGGGCTCACGAGCGCACTCCTTTGGCTAACTTGGTTCGCTGGAAAGACAAGCCTGTTGCTTTGTCGATCGTCCAAGGTCGTTTGGTTGGCTTAGTTCACTTTACTGTGGGCAACGTCCTCACTTACGCGGCCTTTGTAATTGCCTCGACGGCCGGGAAATTCGGGTAACTCTGAACTCTGGTTTCTAGGTAATTAAATGAAATCCCCTGCCTTATGGCGGGGGATTTTTTTGTATAGAAGAAGGAAGTTCGGCAACGGATTCTGTAACGGATGTAACGGATGTAACGGATGTAATGGATTTCAGGAATCAGGAAAATGCAGTCCGATTGATGTTCATCGGTGGGAGAATGCGAAATGGTTGGCTGAGTCTGTCAAGCAGGAATAAAAGTGCGATCAATCCTCTAAACCTCATTTTGCGTAATAATAGAGAAAATCCTGAGTTTTCAACATGGTTCAACTGTCTTATGACTGGAATAATGAGGCTTATGTGTCTCTGCATCTGGTTCAGACAATGCTGGAAATGGTGGGTTTGCCTCGGAAAAGTAGTTATTCTCACTGGATTCCAGAGTTTAAGGTTAAAGTACCTAGACTGACTGCCAATAGTCAGATGGTTTGGACTCAAAAAGAGGTTGATTTCTTAGTAGAAGACTTGAGTAGGTATATTAACTTTCTGGTTGAAATTAAGACGGCTAAAACTAGACTTGATGCGGCAGCTCGCATTCAGTTAGAAACATATCTGAAATACTCTCATACAAGATTTGGGATACTGATTGACCCATTTTCAGTGGAGATTTACGAATATACACAAGGGTTCGCGACTCTAAAGTGTAAGCACAATATAGAAAACCCAGAACAAGTTCAATCAGTAGCAAATTTCGTTAGCAACTTTTTGGATACAGTTAAAATGCGTACAATTGCAATTCATACATCCAAGGGCGGAGTTGGTAAAACTACTTTAGTTGTCAATATTGCCTATGAGCTGGCAAAACTAGGTAACAGAGTTTTAGTTATTGACTTAGACGATCAAGCCCATGCCAGCCTCTCCTTGGGAGTCAACAAAGCTGAAGACTTTGACAAAGCTTCTACCTTAGAAGAGTTTGAAAAAGTTTTGGATTCTTTTCAGGATAGAAAAGAAGTTGTAGAGTTTTTGAAAGACTATGAAACCCAAAGTTTTAACTACAAAGAATATATACAAATTTCCCCTGTTAATCAAATTTTTAGTAAAACAGGCTGTGCTGGGAAAATAGATGTTTTACCCAGTAGCTACAAAACTACAGATGCTGCTCTTGTAAACTTAGGCGGTATTCGTGAAAAGCGACTGGATAAGGCTTTGCGACAATCGGGTATAGCTAGTGAATATGATTATGTAGTTATCGATACACCGCCAAGTGCTACTGCCATCGCTCTTAATGGACTTTATGCAGCTCAATATGTGGTTATCCCATCCCAAATGGAATATCTTTCAGTCTATGGCATCAGAACCCCAATCAGACGAGCTAGGGAAGTTCAAGAGGAAATGGGAAAGCGGGGAGTTATTTTGGGGATTGTGCCAATGATGACCGAAAAAAATGTAAAACTTCATACTACAATTAAGCAGTTAGTGAAGCAAAGATTTCCGGGGATCACTATTCTGCCGGAAATAAAGAGAGCTGCTGCTGTTGGTCAAGCATCTCAAGCTCGTCAGCCTCTTTCTTTATTTGCGGAACAGAATAGAGGGGCTGCCGATGCCGTAAAGCAATTCAGCGAATTAACCCAACAGATAGTGGCAAGAATCAATCAGATTGAAAGTTCAGTAGGAATGTAGAAATGGTAAAATTTTATAAAGGGATTCAGAGTCAGCCTTGCCTTGTAGTTTTAAATCAGATTGAGATTTCTCAAGAAAAATCGGGAACTTCAAAGTCTGATTTAAAAAAAGTTTCCGAAAGCTTGAAGGTGTGGGAATTTAACTTGGCCCTGCCAATCATTTGTATTACTGACGAGGAAGACAAATACCACTTGCTAACTGGGCTACCAATCTATGAAGCAGCAGTTGAAGCAGAGCTTGAGCGAATTTGGGTATTTCTAATTGCAGCCAAACAACCAGAAGCAGAATTAGCGATTGAACAAGCTGTTTTGCAGTCAAAGCTGAATGAAAGAGTTGTTGAGCCTCAAGATGTTACAGATTTCTTGGATTTTATTAACAATCCAAAATCTGACCTTACCTCAATCCCTGGAGTTAAAGATGGATACGCAAAGCTGATCCGCGATAAGCGTGTTTACAGTTCTCTGGAAGATATACAGAAAAAACTAGGTGCTAAGCGGGGCTTAAATTGGCTAAGAGCATACAAGCAATCAAAAAGCTAAGTCCAGTTTCGAGAAGTTCGATCGCCCTCGACCCCTCAAATCTCCCCATTCACCTGCATCTGATGTACTTTGTCAGCCAACTCTTGCAGGCGCTTTTCGTCCAACTCGTCGATCGCCAGCATTCCGACATATATAATTTCTTTCAGCGTTAGTCTGGTTGCTAGCGCCTTTTTCTGCACAAGATCCTTGATAATTGGGCTGACTCCGATCGCGGTACTGGCTCTAGTCACAAAAATAACGGGAGATTAATTAACAACTTTGACTAAATCTTAGCACCTTTAAGTTAAGGTTTTAGCTGCGATGCAAAATGTTTAAGCGCGTCTTGACAAGACGAGACACGAAGGTTTATATTGAAGATGTGGAAAGAGCGATCGCCCTCAACCCCTCAAATCTCCCCATTTACCTGCATTTGATGTACTTTGTCCGCCAACTCTTGGCGACTTTCCTTATCGAGTGCATCAATTGCCAGCATTCCCAAATAAACGACTTCCTTCTGGGTGAGTCTGGTCGCTTGGGCTTGTTTTTGAATGACTTCCTTAATCACGGAACTGACCGCGATCGCAGTATTAGTTTTTGCCACGAAGAATAATCAACTATGAATAACTTTCCTTGATGTTAGCATCCTAAGTCAGATTCAGTGCGATAATGTTTGACAATCTACAGTTAATCATGCTATAGTGTAAAACATACAAAAAAGCGATCGCCCCCGGTCTAGACAACTTAAGGTCGATCGCCCTATTCTTCCAAAACCTCAACCAAATCCTCAACCATCACATCAAAAGTTCGAGCTAACCTCCGCAGGCAAGTAAAGTCTACCATTGCCATTTCAGGACGACGAGCATAGCTTCTGACGGTGCTATAAATTACCCCAGAGCGATCGGATACTTCCTTAAGCGTCCAACCCTTCTCCGCCGCTAGTTCCCGAATTTTTAGCCTGACTAAACCCATGCTTGAGAGTTGATGCAATTGCGTAGTTATTTTATAAAGATAGATTATTTTGACCGAGGATGCTCAAGGTCGATCGGCTATTCCTCAATAATCTCCACCAAGTCCTCAATCATCACATCAAATGCCCGCGCTAACTTGTACAGGGCGGTAAAGTCAACCATTGATATTTCGGAACGACGAGCATAGCTGGTTATGGTGCTGTAGATCACGCCGGATCGCTCAGCCACCTCCTTGAATGTCCAGCCCCTCTCGGCCGCTAACTCTCGCACTTTAACTCTGACTAAACCCATACTTGACAAATAATGCAGTTGCGTTTTAAGATAATTATATCTGAAAAAGCAATCGCCCCAATCTCGAATGCTCAAGGTCGATCGGCTATTCTTCCAAAACCTCAACCAAATCCTCAATCATCACATCAAAAGTTCGAGCTAATTTCAGCAGTAAGGTAAAGTCAACCGTTGTCAGCCCCGGACAGCGGGCATAGTGCTTGACAGTGTTGTACACCACCCCAGAACGTTCTGAAACTTCCTTGAATGTCCAGCCTTTCTCGGCGGCTAGTTCTCTGACTTTAATTCTAACTAAACCCATGCTTGACAATGGGTGTTATAACACCTTACAATAATTTAATCTGAAAAAGCGATCGCCCTCTGGCCTCGAAAACTAAAAGGCGATCGTTTTCAAAACTTAAATAGACAGTTACTAGCTGTCTGACCTACCATCAATAGATTTATCTACAATCAGAATAGGCACTTACTATGATATCAGATACTTCGAGAAAATCATCGGCGATCGCAGAATCCAAGATAATTCACAAATCTCCCATCCTGCATCCGCTGGCGCGATTCGTCACCGAAGAAACAGTCGCACTGCTGTTCGATATCGCAGTAGACGAGATTTACCGCATCGAATGCTGCCGCTACATGGTTTACGTGCACGGTAAAAGCATCAGCCGGTTTGTCAGCTACGCCGATTTTCCCCCAATTATAGAAGTAAAGCCGATCGCCCTTCAAGATTTTGGCAGATGGTACAAACGCTGGAAAAGCAAGCTAGCACCGGCATTTTGGACTAAATTCTACACGCACAAGTTTAAAAAAGCTGTTTCAGTTGACAGATTGCTGGAGTGGGGGCTCTTGGTAGCTAATGTTAAATCGGTGATTTCAGGGGCCGCGCTGCAACAGCTACGAGATGTTTACGCCCAAGAAAAAGATTTGATGGAAAAATTTTAAAGTGCGATCGCACGAGCAACTGTGAGAATGGGCACAGGCACAATTCAAATAAATGGCTAATGGATACAATGGAGGTAGAAAATGGACAATCACCATGCCTAGAAAAATTCGCGAGTTAAAAGCTCAGATTACCCGCGAAGGCTTTATTTGGCAAAACGCGGAAAAAGTAGCCATGAGAGATGGCAGCATCCTTTGATTTGCAAAACCTTAACAATTCCAGGCAAAGACGGAGATGATGTGCCACGCTATGAGAGAGAAGCAGTTGGCAATATTGTTAGCGGAACTCGACGAGTTAAAGCAAAAAGATTCATGAATCGATACAGTATGAGCATCCAATGGTCTGACGAAGATCAACTTTTCCTAGTGACAATTCCAGAATTTGCCGATCGCGTGATCATGCCCTGTACCCACGGCAAAACCCGCGAAGCAGCCATCCGACATGGCGAAGAAGTGCTCGAAATGTATCTAGAAGCTTGGCAGGAAGAAGGTGAACCCATCCCGGAACCTAGCATTCTTCAAATCGCCTGAGTATAATCCAAAGCCGAAAAGTTTGTGAATCGCAGCTATCCTTCTTCGTGAATCGCCTGTTCTCTTTGTCTATTAAACTGAGACAATTAGACGATGGAATTAGACTATTGATGAATTTCTGATTTTACCGATCGCGATTTAACTTTTAAAACACTTCATCTTCGATTCCCACCCACCATTCGCCCAGATTCATTAAATCCCGGTGGAGGTCGGCAAGTTCTATCATATATTCTTCAGTCGAAATCTCCGATCGCCTTTCTTGCAGTTTTTTCAGCCGCAGTTGCACCAACAGCCACGGTTTAGAAATCCCGTCGGTTGCTTCGATATATTTTGCGACATCTTGGCTATTCATGATTTTTTTTTAGATGGGATTTTTTTTACCGCAGAGAGCGCAGAGAGCGCAGAGGAGGAGAAGAGAGAGGTGTATATTTATGATGCTAATTTATTTAATATCATACCTTTTTTGAAATCGATTAAACAACTCTCTTTTTTCCAGGTCAGTTGCAACTTATATTTTGCACCATTGTCGAGAACAGGCAAGATGCCTGTTCCACAAAGAATGAGTTCTGTTGTGTGGTGGGATTCTAGGCCGCCCGCCAACATCTTTTACCTGTAATCTGAAGTCTGAATGTTCTTCAACTTCGCTGCGTATTTCATGCCGTATTCCGGGCGGCAGAAGCGATCGATCTGAGACTCGAAAAACGCCCGATTCGCCTTCAAATGCTTCGGATTTGGATCGTCCAAAGGATACAGTAGGGCAACCCGCAAAGCTTGAATCACCCCCGAAGTAACGCAGTACATCGATCGCTGGAACGTTACGCCAATTTGATTGAGAATATCATCTTCGCCGCGACACCGCTGTTTGTAGAAATCCATCAAATAAGGCGGCAGGAAGTGCAGCATATCTTGTGCTAGCAAAGTCGGCGGAATTCCGGCAGTACCTACTGGGAATTTATCTGCATACAAAACTCCGTAGTGGAAGTCTTTTTGATCGTCGGGAACTTCCTTGGCTTGCGCGTTGTACGATTTGGTTCCCCGGAACGGCGAAGTGCGGTAAAATATAGCTTCTACATAAGGTAGCGCTGCTTCGTACAGCCAAGTGAAACCTTTAGATTTCGGGATGATTTCGTAGGTTTCGCCGTCGATGAGAACGTGGTGGTAAATCGGACGACCGGCGATCGCAAATATGCCATTTGTGATGAAATCCATCGCCTGCGGGACAGTGGTAACTTTGCCTTCGTCGTACAAGTCGGAAACTTCAAAAAATACCGGGGCCATTACTTCCCAAAACAAGCCGAGATTGCTGTAATAAGACATCTGGCGGCACTGTTCTAAAAACATTTCGGGGAATGCTTTGTGCAGCGCCAGCATGAACGGGTCTTTTTTGAAGTAAGCTTTAATGGCGCGATCGGCATTAGCTTTGTATTCGTCGCTGTCGAGATAAGGGTCAAACTGATTGACAGGAACGTACATCCCCCGGTGCCAAAGCATCGACCTCATGACCTCTTCGGCAAATTCCATGTTAATGCGATCGTGCCACAAATGGTGAAACAGTCGCGACTTTTTGCCGGTTTCCCCATTTTCCATGAACTCCAAGAGTTCTGGGTGGGCACTTCCAGTCCCCCGCCAAATCCGCAAATCTGCACCGTCACCTGAATAGTGATTTTGCAAATCTAAATACTCCTGGGGTAAGAAGTATTTAAAGAAGGGAAGCGGGTTTAAAAATACCCGTTCCGCGATGTAAAGCAAATCCCGCCAGTAGAAGTCCATCGGCACCGCGTAGGCTTTCCAAATAGCGATGATTTGCATCAGATTTTCCGGCGTATCTGGAATCATCGCGCCGCCAGCTTCCAGTCTGTGAATTACTTCAGCAAATTCGTGCTTAGAAGGAGGCAATTTAGTGGCTGGTTTAGTAGGAGTTTGTACCATTGTTTGTTCCTTGATTTGAATGAATCTCAATATTTAGAAATATTCGGAATTCGGTCTAGGGCTTACGCACAGGCAGTCAGAAATTTGGTTCCTTTACGAATATTCTTCGTTAAGGTCACGAGGAAGGGTAAAAAATTAAGGTTTGAATGTTTTTATGCCTCCAGGAATGTCGGAGGCAATCTTCTTGTTCGCAATCCCAGGCTCTGCGGACATATAGCGCAAAATTTTGCAGTTAATCGTCGTTCTTGTCATCCCAAGGCTCCCGGCCTTGGGGAGAGCGGATGTTAATTAATGAGCCGTTCGAGCGAGTAATAGAAAAAGCATTAAATTCATCGTCGTCCATCTCGCCAACAACTCTGATTGTTTCACCTTTTGATACATTAATATCGCGCCACCGGCGGGGGCCGACATCGATTCTAATTCGACCGCTGCCGTCGTCAATAATCCACTCATTGTCATCAGCATCTCCAAAACCGACTATTTTCCCAGAGATGGTAGTTGGTGTTCTCGACGGTTGCAAATCGCTGATTCGAGTTAGGGCTTGTGCAAAGGCAGAAGTGGCTGATCCAGATGAAAGAATGGTTGTCACTGCGAGCAAACTAAAAAGTTTTTTCCGTTTCATGAGTTCTTATTTCCTGGCAATCAGTGCTATTTTGTCAGTTAGCTAAAACTATCGCGTCTATTTATGAAACTGCCGTCGTTGACGGATCTATCCTATTTTAACACATTTATAATCTGCTGCAACAAGGAAGAAGAAGAAAGCAGAAAGCAGAAGAAAGCAGAATCATCAAAGACTCGTACTTTTTCCATCCCCCACTTTCTCACGCTCTATTTCTCCGGCTGATAGCTAACAGCTACTTGAGAATATCTACCCGTTGACAGAGTTACTGCGATCGCATTTGTAGTAGATTCGCTCCACTTCAGCAGCCACACTGGTTGCACTCCCAAGAAGAAAATGATCGCGGCTAAAACTAGGGCTGGCATATTTTCGGCAAACTTAACTGGAGGATAGTAAGCCGTGGCGTTGTCCAACTTTCCAAAACAGGTGCGGTTGAGCAGAATTACAAAGTAAACTGCTGTTAACCCCGAGGCTAAAATGCACAGTAAAGTCGGAATTGGAAATGCAGAAAAACTGCCTTGGAATACTAAAAATTCGGCGATAAAACCGACCAAACCGGGAATGCCGGCGCTTGCCATGCCACCCAAAACTAACAGCGAGCTCGCCGTGGGTAAACCCCGCATCGGATTCATCAAGCCGTTGAGCACGTCCAAATCCCGCGTGCCGGCTTTGGTTTCGATGATGCCTACTAGATAAAACAGCAAAGCTAGAATTAAGCCGTGGCTGACCATTTGCCCGACAGCACCGATTAAGGCGAGTTTGGTGCCCGCGGCGCAGGCGACGAGGATGTAGCCCATATGCCCGATCGAACTATAGGCTACCATGCGCTTGATGTCTTTTTGGGCGATCGCGCTCAAAGCACCGTACATCACGCTCACCGTCCCAATTATCGCTAAACCGGGAGCGATAATCGACCAAGTTTCGGGAAACATCTGCAAACCAAACCGGATCAAACCGTAAGTTCCCAACTTCGCCAAAACGCCTCCCAACAAAATTGCGGTTGCTGGCGAAGCTTCGACGTAGGCATCTGGTAGCCAAGTGTGCAGGGGAACTAAAGGAATTTTAATTGCCAACCCCAGCAGCACAATTGTTAGCAGGATTAATTGCGTTTTCAAGGACAAGTCTTGAGTAGTAATCGCACTGTAATCGAAGTTTAAAGAGCCGCTCAGCCAAGCTACACCCAAAAATCCCGCTAAAACTAAAAGTCCCGAAACTGCCGTGTAAATCAGAAACTTCATCGCAGCGTATTCCCGCTGCTTGCCGCCCCAAATCGCAATCAACAGGTAAAACGGAATTAATTCTAGTTCGTAAAACAGGACGAACAGCAGCAAATTTTGAGACATTAAAGCTCCCACCACCCCCGCATTGATCAGTAAAATCAAAGAGTAATAAAGTTGGGGGCGAGCGATTTCTTCACCGGTACCATAGATTACTAATACCGTCAGCAATCCGGTTAAAACCACCAGTGGCAAAGATAAGCCATCAACCCCTAAGTTGTAGCTCAAACCTAATTGGGGAATCCAAGGCAAATATTCTTGAAATTGCAGTCCTGAATTTGTCGTATCAAATTGAGTCAACAGCAGGATATTCAACAGAAAAACAGCAGCAGCGAAAGCGGAGGCTACTGAACGCACCCGCATCGTATTCATGTTTCCGGGCAAGAACCCGACTACCGCAGCGCCCAACGCGGGCAACCAGAGCAAGGCACTAAGCATAATGTGTGAAGAGTGAAGAGTAAAGAATCTATTTTGTAGGCTTTTGTGATTAATAATGTGAGATTTTAGATATTAACCTTCTCCCCTATTATCAATCACAAATTGCATCACTAATCAGCAAGAATACTGACTGCACCCGTGTCTAAATCGTAGTATCCACCAACAACTTTCAGTTTGTTCTCCTCAATTAACTTAGAGATAACTGGAGATGCTTTCAACCTTTTAGCTTGCAGCAAAACATTGGCTTTTACGGCATTTTCTAGATGATCGCCCGTTTGACCTTTCGAGCTTTCTACAGCAGGCTTAATTGCTTCTAGCAAACTGCCAATTTGACCGGGAACCTGAGCTCCTTTGATGGTTGCGTCTACCGCACCGCATCTTTTATGCCCGACTACCACAAGCACTTTTGCTCCAAGTACCAGAGTGCCAAATTCCAAGCTGCCAATTTCTTCTGGGGTAGCCACATTTCCGGCCACGCGACAGACAAATAAATCTCCAAATCCCTGATCGAAAATAATCTCGGAAGGAAAGCGGGAATCTGCACAGCCAAGAATAGCAGCAAAGGGTTTTTGATCTTTGGCTACTTCGGTGAGGCGGGGGAAGTCTTGGTGGGGACTTGTGCGTTTTTTGTCAACAAATCGCTTGTTCCCATCCATTAAGCTTTTCAAAGCTGCATCGGGATTCATGTCATTTTGAGCAATTGCTGGTGCCGGTGCAGCCACATCAGCGCCGACTCGTGCTGCGAGTATTCCTGTACCTATTGCTCCTGCTACAAATTTGAGTGAATTGCGTCGGGAAAGATTGACTGGTCGGTTATTGTCTTTCATGTACTTGGGATTGTTGGATCGGGTTTGAAATCTTTATTCAAGAGTTCATTTATTTAAAATTTTAGGTTGTAAATGTCACCTAAAATTTTATACGTTATATCTCTTTACCCACCAACAATCAACGAGAGGCGAGCCAACAGAGGCCAGCTTACTAGCAGTCCCAAAAGTGCAACTCCGAACAAAATTGTCAGGGCGTAAAATTGAGTTTGACCGTTGACGTTGTATTTGAGGCTCTGTCCGCCGAAAACTGTGGCTAAACCGATTAAGTTTACGAATCCGTCAACAATATTGCGATCGATCCAGGATATGATTTGGGATATCAGACCGACTGCAAATATCACGGTCACGCGGTAAAGTTGGGCGGTGTAAAAGTCGTAAGCAAAGAAGTCTTGCACGGCTTGAGAACCAATTCGCACTGGTTTTTCCCACTTTTCGTTCAGGTAAATAAATGCTCCGCCACCAATGCCGATCGCACTTGACAAAACTAACAGTCCCGCTGCTGTATAATTCAAAGTTGCCAAAGGCAGCAATTGCCACGCGACGAGCAAGTGCGGAACGTGCAAGGTAAATCCCATTAACACGGTCATCGGCAAGATAAAAGGCCAGGAAACTTCGGGGGAACGTTCGGTCATTTGCTTTGGTTTACCACCAAAAACTAAACCGAAAACGCGCACTAAGCCAAAAGCAGTTACACCGTTGACAAACAGCAGGACTCCTAACAGTGAAGGGTGGGTATTCCAAAACCCGCCTGCTAGTTCCGATAACGCCCAGAAGCAGCCGAAGGGTGGCAGTCCAATTACTCCAGCAGCGCCGACAAGAAAGGATATGCCGGATATCGGCCGCTTCGCCCACAAACCGCCTAGAGAGCGGACATCCTGAGTAATGCTGTTCCAAACTACCGAACCGATGCTCATCACCAACAAACCCATTGCCAAGGTGTAGGCAAACATTAATGTCAGGGCTGTCTGGGTTTGTCCGGTACCGACGGCGATAAATACCAAGCCCATGTAAGAGCTAACTATATAGGAAAGTGTGCGTTTGATGTCGATTTGGGCGATCGCAATTAAGGAAGCACCAACGGCCGTTGCAGCACCTACAATAATAGTTGTCTTCAGTCCCACGGGCGACAAAGCGATGACCGGCTGCAATTTAATCAAAATCCAAGCGCCGGTTTCCACAACTACCGTGTTCCGCAAAATCGTTGCCGGCAAGGGGCCTTCCATCGCTTCATCCAGCCACAGGTGCAGGGGAAATTGAGCGCATTTGCCCATCGGGCCGGCAATCAAAGCTAAACTCAACAGCGTCGCCACTGTGGGGTCAATGTTTGCAGTCTGAGCCCAAACTGCCAACTCGTCAAAATTCCAAGTTCCCGCCAGCGGCAGAATTGCCACTACTCCCATCAGCAGGAATAAGTCTCCCACGCGCTTAGTCAAGAAAGCGTCGCGGGCTCCTGTCACCACCAAAGACTGATTGAACCACAGCCCGATTAGCAGGTAAGTTCCCAGAGTCAGGACTTCCAGAATCATGTAGCTGAAAAACAGAGAGTTGGACAAAACCAAGCCGCACATCCCCGCTTCAAACAGCCCCATCAGGGAAAAGAACCTCGCCCAGCCCCAGTCCATTTCCATGTAGCCGACTGCATAAATCTGCGCCAGAAAATTTAGTCCGGTAATCAAAACTGTCGCCCCGACGGTGACAGCAGAGATTTCTACGGGAATGGTTAAGTCTAAACCTGCCACATTCAGCCAGGGAATTAACTGGTGTTGCGCCGGTTGGTTCCAGATAGCTGTCAGGGCGATGACGCCGTGGACGAAAGCGAAGAAAGTTAAGATGGCGTTGACGTAACCGGAGGGTCTAGGCCCCGTGCGGCGAGTTATTGCTGGGAACCACAGTATCGAGAGAAATGCGCCGATGAGTGGATAGCAAGGTATAAACCAAACGGTCTGGAGTAGGATTTGAGCCATTGGCATTACCTGTAATTGTTACAAAAATTAAACAATCTGAGAATAATCTCGATCGTCAGAAGTAAAGATTTTTTGGGGTGACTGCGAGTTTCCTGTCGTTTTGAAGCCTGGAGCTGCAAAAATAGACTTATTAATTTTATATTAAGGATTGCCTGAAATTTTCATATTCCCTGATTCAGCATACTTATATAGAGATAAACTCTACTTATATGATGGAAATATCAGAGGGCGGTTGAAACCTGGTTTACACAAACGATGTCCGGATGGTGCGCGGACTAAGAGAGGATAACATAGGTCTTCAACCCGCTTGGAGTGGGTTTTGCCTGTATAGACGCGGTTTAAACCGCGAGCGTCTTCTAAGGATTAAAGTTGCTCAATTTCCCTAGCTAGTTGTGGG
Source organism: Microcoleus sp. N9_A2 (assembly GCF_036701775.1). Lineage (NCBI taxonomy): Bacteria > Bacillati > Cyanobacteriota > Cyanophyceae > Oscillatoriales > Microcoleaceae > Microcoleus > Microcoleus sp. N9_A2. The sequence continues at coordinate 189,669 of NZ_JAUBRH010000004.1, forward strand.
AGTTGGGCTTGTCGCTGTCCGATCGCCCTTGCCCTAACATTCAAAAGACCGATCGGCGTATTGAACAAATCTACCAGATCGGCGCGGGCGATCGCGCCTTTGGCCGCAGCAATCGGTAATTCCTTTAACAACCACCTAGCCAGCCGATACAAATATTCCCCTGTGGTGAATTCTCGCATCAAATCCACACCGTGGAGTTCGTGCAAATATTTATTCGACTCGCCGTAGCGATACCATTGACTGTGCAACTGTTTCAGTGTACTGCGGTGCCGGTGTCGGACGATCGCACTTTCGGCAAAATACATTTTATATGATGTTTCCCGCAAAATCCGCCAACACAAGTCAGCATCGCCGCCACTGGTGAGGTAAGGGCGAAATAATCCTATTTGTTGTAAAACTAGCCTCCGTACAGCTAAATTTGCGGTTTGGCCGTAGGGACAAAAAAGGTGAGCGAGAGTATGTTTTTGAGATAAAGTATTTTGGCGGGCTGCGTGTTTTTCTAAGAGACTATTACCGGGGAGGGCGAGGATTTCACCGCAGGTAATTCCTATTTCTAAGTCAGCAAACGGTTTAACTAAATTTTCCAACCATTGAGTTTCGGGGCGACAGTCTGCATCGGTAAAGGCGATGATTTCGCCTGTGGAGGCGCGAATCCCTTGATTGCGGGCGGCGTAGGAACTTTGAATCTTATTTTCGCTGAGATTGCGAATGGTGATTTGATTATTACTTCCCTTCTTACTTCCCCCCCTTAGCAAGGGGGGGACTGAGGGGGGGTTAGATGCTGCGGTTTGGAGGATGGTTGAAGTGCGATCGCGACTTTTGTTGTCTACTAACAGATATTCTACACTGTGTGACGGGTAAGTTTGCGATCGCAGGCACTCGATCAACTCCGGCAAATCCATCTCGCCGTTGTAAACAGGCACAACCACCGAAACCTCCGGTAAAAACGTTTTAGTCATTCACAAACAACCTTAAACGATAGCATAACTAATATTGAGTAAGATTAAACGAACCGCGAAGGCGCTAAGGAGGCTAAGGAAGATAAATAAGCAAATGTAGTTCTTCCTTTGTCCTATAAGCCTCTTCGCGGTTCTTCAAATAATTAAAAAGCCTTACTAAGTTCCATTGCATTAACTGGATATAAATTGTCAAAATTATAACTTCCGAGCCTTAAACAGGCAAGATGCCTGTTCCACAACTCCATTCAGTTCTTGTGGAACAGGCATCTTGCCTCTGTCTTTCAAATAGTAGAAAATATCTCTATACATCCCCTGTGCAATCCGTTACCCAATCCGTTCTCAACTGTTTCTCGTCAACATCAGAGTCATTAACACTAACGCCCCATTAGTTAAATAAAAAATGCCAACAACCTGAGTTTCCAACCACCCGCACAACTCTAAATGATGGTGCAGTGGAGCCATTCTTAACAGACGCTTGCCGATTCCATCAGGCCCTTTTGTAGCTTTGTAATAACCTATTTGAGCAATTACTGACAGCGTTTCTACAAAGAAAATCCCGCTGATTATTAATAATATCCAAAGGCTATTTGTTAATAAAGCTACCGCACCCAACGCACCGCCCAAAGCTAAAGCCCCTGTATCGCCCATAAACACACTGGCTGGATTGCGGTTGTGTGCTAAGAAACCGAAACAACTGCCGCTGATGCAGGCGCAAAATATCATTAATTCTGGCGAAGTAGAGGCTACAGATGCGCCTAATCCCAAAAGTGCGATCGCGCCCAAACCGCCCATCAATCCGTCAACACCATCGGTAAGATTAGTAGCATTGCTTTCGGCAACTAGCACAAAACCAGCCAGTGGCCAGAAAAGCAAACCTAATGGCAATACCCAACCGAAAGGCAAAGCAACATTTGTAGAAATAGCAGGTTGATGAAACATCAGCCACAGACAAAATAGAGCAGCAAAACTTATTTGCAAAGCCAATTTCATCCGAGGAGAAATACCTTTGTTCGACTTACGTCGCAGAATTTGCCAGTCATCTATCCAGCCAATGAAACCGTAAGCTAAAGTTAAAGCCGATACGGCAACAACATCTGAGTTAAACTTAGACCAAAGTAAAGCGACTGCTACCCCTGCCGGTACAAAAAAGATACCTCCCATTGTCGGCGTTCCCGCTTTTTTCAAATGGGCTTGGGGGCCATCTTCGCGAATTATTTGTCCGGCTTTTAGTTGCTGGAGTAAGGGCACAACTACATAGCCCAACCCCGACGCAACTAAAGCACAAACAACTAGCGGCATAAATAGTGATGCAGGTAAATTCAAAAATCTACCCGCTGCTACATCTAAACCGATCGCTACAATGCCTAGTCCCAAACCCAGCAGCAGGAATAAATTCTTGCCTGTAAGTTTGAGAGGCAGACTAAAAGGGATTTTCTCATCCAAAAAATTATCCATAACACTCCTCACCACACACTATTTGAGAATAAGCAATTGACAATGGGGGGATAGGGTGCGATACAGGAGATTGAGAAATCTCTTAGTTTTTCTTCCCTGTTTCCTGTTGATTTCTTCACCCTTCTACCCGTTATTCTTCGCCTACACTCACATCCTCTTCTACTTCTTCTTCTAAATCATCGTAAGGACTGTCGTCAACTGCCATCAGTTCAGAAATTTCTTCTTCGTGTCGATAGTCGGGTTCTTGGACATCCCTTGCTAACAGGCGATTGTTAGATTCCAACCAGTCTAAAAGAGAAGATTGCTGCTTTAATGGAATTACATCCGCAGGCAAGTGGCGAGGTATTTGACGCAGAGATGGGTTGTACATGATTCTCGGTTTTTAAAGACAAAGACGCGATCGAGTAGAGGTAACGTTTTGCCGACGGACTGCTCATTTGATCAAGCACTTGCAAATCGGGCATTTAGCAAGGCTAAAGCATTATACCACAGGCACTGTTTGGTTCCGGATCGGATAAGATGGGAGACCCAAAAGGCGATCGCCCCCAAGCATGGGCATGAGGATAACACTAAAATCCGCTCTTGCCAATCCTTCTTTAGCCCTAAGCATTGTAATCTGAGACGATCGTCTTTAAAATATCACGCGACAGGTGGCGATCCTATTCTGCAAGCTTCGCTAAGGGCAAGGCGTTGATTCACAACAGTCTCCTGGTTTTTCATCAAAGCCTGAGCCCGAATGCCCTCTGGCTTCTTCAGTCAACTCTCAAGCAATAAATCTCAGAATGGATATAACGGCAGCGGTTTTATACAACAAAGAGGGTTACCACACCGGAGGGCAAAAACTTCTGGGGCGTCATTCAGCCGGAGAAGGGTTTCTCAAAAGCTTAGTCCAACACGGAACCGCTAACTCTCTCTACTGTTGCGCCGATAGCGAAACAACCTTTAAGGAGTTTTGTTCGCACATCCAACCTTGGCTGCAAAAACCTCGGAAAGTCCGCTGGATTCCGATGGAACGACCGGATTTGCTATCTCAACCGGGCACAATTTACCGACCCGATCCGGTTCTGTCGCAGATGGTTTGGGCGCGCAGATTTGTCGATCAGCGGGCCTACAGCGTTTGCGGCGTTACTCACACGATCGGTACAAAATACATCATGGACGCGATCGGCGATTTGATCACCGCACCCATGCAGCCTTGGGACGCCCTGATCTGCACCTCTGCAGCCGTGAAAACAGCAGTAGAAGGAGTTATGAGGGAGTGGTCTGAATATTTAGCCCAGCGTAACGGCGGTAAACCGGAAATTTTGGTCAAATTCCCCGTTATTCCCCTAGGAGTCGATTGCAGCGCGTTTCCGCAGGGTGTGGAAGCAGTTAATAGTCGCCGCCAACTGCGACAAGAACTCGGCATTTCTCCCGAAGATATTGTTGTGTTATTTGTGGGTCGATTGACTTTTTCTGCAAAAGCTCATCCGGTACCCATGTACATCGCCCTAGAACGGGCATCACAACAGACAAAAGCCAAAATCCACTTAATTCAAGCCGGTTGGATCGAAGATCCGAGAGAAGAACCCGACTTTAAAAATAGTGCACAAATATTTTGTCCCTCGGTCAATGCTATTTTTTTAGATGGGAGACAGCCGGAAATTAGAATAAATATTTGGTCGGCGGCAGACATTTTCATTTCGCTTTCCGACAACATTCAAGAATCCTTCGGACTGACACCAATAGAAGCCATGGCGAACGGACTGCCGGCCATAGTCTCCGATTGGAACGGATACAAAGAATCTGTACGCCACGAAATAGAGGGCTTCCGCATTCCCACACTCATCCCGCCCCCAGAATCTTGTTTAGATTTAGCCCTAAATTATCTTGACGGCAGCTTAAATTGGCCGACTTACATGGGTCACACTTCCCTAGCCACAGCAGTTGACATTGATGCTTGCACCCTGGCGTTGTGCCAATTAATTGAAAACCCCGAATTGAGAAAGCGGATGGGGGAAAATGCGAGACAAAGGGCAAAAGAAATTTATGATTGGAAAGTAGTAATTGCTGCTTACGAACAATTGTGGCAGGAATTAGCAGAAATTCGCCTTGCCGCACCGGAGTCAGCACCTTTAAAACCTGGGAAGCCGCCTTATCCCCTAGGCGACGATCCGTTTCGGGTATTGGGTAATTATGCGACTAGAAGTTTAAGCAATGAGATGATGCTGAGTCTGGGTGCGATCGCCACACCAGAACTTTTCAAGCAGGTACAGACAATTAGGTTTACCAGTTTTGGTGAGGATAGGAGAAGATCTGTTAGCATTCAGATGGAGATATTGGATACAATTAAGCACGAAGGTGCGATCAGTGTGGGGGAAGTTATCCGACGCTACGTTAAAAACGAGCAAGAATTAGCATACCTATATCGGACGATGCTCTATCTGGTGAAATTTGGTATCTTAGTTATTAGTCATTAATCTATGTAGGGTGCACACTGGACACAGACAAACCCAATAATAAGCGCGCTAAAAACGACTTGTCGCGTAATTTATAAATAATATTGAACGCGAACTCAAGAATATTTTTTCCTTCTTCATCCCTCTTCCTAAAAAAATATATGCTTAGAAAATCTGCACTATTAGAGATAATTGCTGGTAAGAATCGCGGTTTGCTGGCCACTCCCAGCGACAAACAAGCGATTTTAAGTGCGATCGCCCAATTGGAAGATTACAACCCCACAACACGCCCTGTCGAAGCTGCAGAGCTTTTAAATGGAGATTGGCGGTTATTGTACACCACCAGCCGCGAACTGCTGAATCTTGACAGTTTTCCCTTGGTGAAATTGGGTCAAATTTATCAATCTATCCGCGTCAAAGAATCTAAAATTTACAACATTGGCGAACTTTACGGCTTGCCTTATTTGGAAGGAATTGTCAGTGTAGCGGCGAGATTTGAGCCAACTTCGGAACGGCGAGTGCAGGTGAAGTTTGAGCGGTCTATAGTAGGTTTAAGCAGGTTGATTGGCTATGAATATCCGGGGAAGTTTATCGATGAGATTGAGTCGGGGAAAAAGTTCGCTGCTGTAGATTTCGGGCTGGATACTCGCGAACAGCAGGGATGGCTGGATATTACTTATTTGGATAAAGATTTGCGGATTGGACGGGGGAATAAAGACAGTGTTTTTGTATTGACAAAAGAGTGATTTTGTGATGTGTGATTAAGTGCGATCGCCCCTTAACTCATTCTCAATTTATCTTTCCTTCATCCGCGTTAATCTGCGGTTACAAATCAAAAATATATCCCTTTTGTCAACAGTTCAAGACTTCATAAATATTGTTACTCCGTCAGTTTTGTCTGTTCTTTCTTTTCCGTCGGCATTGACTTTCTGACAGCTAGCATCAACTCCGCTTCGCTACATCGATACAAATCTCGCATTCGGAATACTTGCCAAACTTCCATCTTTGGCAAGGTTCGGCTTTTTTCCCAGTTGCGAATTGAAGACTCCGCGCATTCTAGTTCCCGTGCTACGTCTAAGATTGTCAGCCCTGCACGTTCTCTCAAGGCTCTCAAATCCATAGCTGAATAAACCTTTCAATATAACAAGTGTTAATATTTAGCGCCAAGTATTGACACATGAGGTGAGTTTGGTGTTTAATCATAGTAGTAGAGGCGTTAGTCGATTTCCGGCAAGAGACTTACTAACGCCCTTTCCTGTAGTCCATAGAGGATACTAAACCATCATGCCACAAAACGGTTATCAACAGGGATTCACTGCGAATCCTCGGGCGATCGCGTACCAAAAACGCCTTTACCCTTGGGCGATTGCCAAACTCATGCCCAGTATGCAGCGGGCGATTGTGGGGCGATTTCGCAGTCGATCGGATGCTGACGGACACTTGCTGTGTCTGCGTCAACTGATGCCTCAAGCAACCCTTGTCGTAGTTTTTGACTTGCAACCAGACTTAGAAGTACCAATTGCTGCGCCCACAGCAATTCGATAAGCAGAAGGATCTGATCCCCCCCTTAAAAAAGGGGGGCTATAAAAATTGACAAATTACTAACTACTAATTACCGCAGCAGATAAATATCAACCTAAGTTAGGATAATTTTATCCTCAATTTGCTTTTAAATCATGACTTCTACAACTGCCAAATTCATCGTGTCTCAAGTGGGAGAAATTCCCCAATGGCAAGCCGCGACATGGGAAGATTATGTAGCAGCCTGCGAAGATCCATCTTTGGAGGAAGCCAGAATATTTTTTTATGAAGGATATCTTTGGATAGACATGGGTAATGAAGGGCCTCAGCACGCCAGATTTAACGATCTGTTTACTATCATATTTTTCGTGTGGTTTACTACCAAAATAGGACAAACTTTTGATTCTCTCAGCGGTTGTGTAATTGAGAAACCTAAAGTGGGAGCGGGTGCACCAGATAAAGTTTTATACATCGGCGGAGATTTCCACCAATGGCAAAAAGGGGAACCCCGCCGAATTAATCTGAATCAGTCGCGAGTTCCCGATTTAGTCGGGGAGATAGCCGATACTACTTTGGCCAGCGATTTAGATGAAAAAAAGCGGTTGTATGCTGCTTTGGGAATTCCTGAGTATTGGGTAGTAGATATTAAGGGCGAGACAGTTTTGGCATTTCGCTTGCAGGAAAACGGGAAATATCAGGAATGCGACATTTCCGGTGCTCTTGAGGGATTGCCAATTGCTTTACTATCGGAGACTTTGAAACTTTTGGGTGATGGAAATGGGACGGCTGCGATGCGGTTTGCTCAACAAATTGGGAAGTTGTAGAGAAGTTAGCGAAAAGTGCGTGAAGCGTAGCTATCCCGTAGGGAATCGCTCTTAATTTTTTACACACTTATAGCCTCAATCATAACATATAATAAAAATATATCTGCCCTGTTAATCTGCCATGAATGTACAATCTGTTTCGCGTTATGTCGCACGTCACCCTGAAATCTTGCAAAGCGAACCAATTATCGCAGGAACCAGGACTTCCGTTCGGGCGATCGTGGAATTGTGGCGTTTGGGTATAACTCCTGAAGAAATCCCCATGCACTTACCTCACCTGAAATTAGCTCAAATTTTTGACGCGCTGAGCTTTTATTTGGATAACCAGGAAGAAATAAATACTTATATTGAGCGCAATCGAATTCCTGAAGAATTGATTCATCCTGCTGTTAAAGCTGCAATGAGAAAGCCGTGAAACTGTTTGCAACCATTTATGTTTGCAACCATTTATACAGATGAAGATGTTTCTAGGCTTGTAGCTACTTTACTGCTGGGTAGAGGGTTCGATGTGACGACAACCAGCGAACAGGGAATGCTGAGTAAATCCGATAGCCAACAATTAGCTTACGCAGCATCTATGGAGCGATGTTTGCTCACCCATAATCGCGTAGACTTTGAGCGACTGCATCTAGATTATATGACAGAAGGAAAACAACATTCTGGGATTATTGTGATTCCTCAAAAGAACGCCTATGAGATTGCTCAACGGGTTGCTATTTTATTAAATACGCTAACGGCTGATGAAATCGCCAATCAGCTTTTATATGTATAAAGCGATCGCACTCTAGCCCCAAAAACCGATCGCACTCTCCTCCAAAAATGCGATCAAAATTATCGGCGTCTATTTGCGTCATCAGCCTCAATCTGCGGTAAAAAAGATTAATCGCCTCGCTTACAATCATAAAAAATCTAAAATCTAACATCATAAAAAAATGCTCCGACTATCCCAAACCCAACTCAAAATCCTCGAAGAATGCCCCCGCAAATTCCAACACAGCTACCTCGAACTACTCGCCACCACCGCCTCCCCAGAACACAAAGAAAAACTCACATGGGGAAGCCACTTTCACCTATTAATGCAGCAGCGAGAACTCGGACTTCCCATTGAATTTATCATCCAACAAGACCCCGAACTGGGACGCTGTGTGGCAGCATTTATCAACACCGCACCCGAACTTTTCGCCAATTCAGAAAATAGCGATAGAATTTTCCGCCAAGCCGAACACCCCCGCACCCTAATTTTCCAAGACTACCTATTCACCGTTATCTATGACTTGCTAATAGCAGAACCAAACGCCGCCCAAATTCTCGACTGGAAAACCTATCCCCGCCCTCAAAAATCAAAATGGATAGCCGAAAGTTGGCAAACTCGCCTCTATTTATATGTTTTAGTAGAAACCAGTGACTATTCCCCCGAACAAGTTTCCATGACATACTGGTTCGTACAATTGCAAGGAGAAGAACCGCCGCAAAAACTCACATTTTATTACAACCAAACAGAACACGATCGCACAAAACAAGATTTAACCCACCTATTGCACCAGCTAACCGACTGGCGACAGCGCTATGGTGAAGGCGGCGAATTCTTCCCCCAAGTAGAAATTAGTTCCAATCTTTGCGCTTCCTGTCAATTCGCCACTCGCTGCAACCGCACACAAGATACCAAAGCTTCCTCACTAAATCTTCCCGCAGAAACTCCCGCAAATTGGCTGCCAAATCTTGCTATAATCGACGAAATATTTATTTAACATAACTGATAACTCTCTACAATCTAAAAAATCTAATTGAAAATCTAAAATCTAAAATAGAATGACAGAAACCCCTCAAAACTGGCAAAATCAACCCTTACCCCAACCCCCAGCTTGGCTGATCCAAGCTGTCAGAAACCACGCACCAGAACTCCCCGGAAATTATGCCGCTGCACTTCTCTGGTATAGAGGAATTCAAAACCCCGAACAAATACCCGGTTTCTTAAATCCCCAACTTTACCAACCAGCAAGTCCCTTTGAGTTTGGGCTAGAAATGACCTGGGCGATAGAAAGAATCCAGCAAGCACGAAACAGCGCAGAAAAAGTCGCAATTTGGGGAGACTTCGACGCCGACGGCATTACCTCAACCTCCGTACTTTGGGACGGACTGGGAGAATTTTTTGCTCAAAATGACCAACTAATTTATTACATTCCAAACCGCTTAACCGAATCTCACGGACTCAATATCACAGGAATAGATGCCTTAGCAAAATCTGGAATTAGCTTGATTATTACCTGCGATACTGGCAGTACAAACATCGCCGAAATCGAATATGCCACCAGCTTAAACATCGATACAATTGTTACCGACCATCATACATTACCAGACGATCGCCCGCCAGCTACAGCCATTATCAATCCCCGCTACTTCCCCCCAAACCACCAACTATTTAACCTTTCAGGAGTGGGAGTAGCTTACAAATTAGTTGAAGCATTATATCACACATTACCGGATATTCCGCAGCGCCCGCTCACAGATTTATTAGAATTAGTAGCGATCGGCTTAATTGCCGATTTAGTCCAACTTACAGGAGACAGCCGCTACCTCGCACAAATCGGCATCCAACAACTGCAAAAACAAATCGCAAATCCCACCCGCCCAGGAGTTGCAAAATTGCTCGAACTGTGCAAAAGATCGGGCGATCGCCCAACCGACATTTCCTTCGGCCTTGGCCCTCGAATCAACGCCGTCAGCCGCATTCAAGGCGATGCCAGCTTCTGCGTAGAACTCCTCACCAGCCGCGACAAAAAACGCTGCGAAGAACTAGCAAATTTAACCGAAATTGCCAACTCCCGGCGTAAATCTTTACAAAAAGATGTTGCCAAAGATGCCGCCAACAAACTAGCCAAACTCGACCTCTCAACTACTAGCGTCATCGTCCTCAGCGACCCCCAATGGCCCGTAGGAGTATTAGGATTAGTAGCGGGACAAATCGCCCAAGAATACGGCCGCCCCGTGATTTTATTCAGCACAGAAGGAAGCGAAGAAATTAACGAAAATTCCCCGGAAACGCAATTTCCCTCTTTCTTAGATCCAGAATCACAAACACTTTCCCCATCCAAAATTGCCAGGGGTTCGGCGCGTTCCGCCAATCAAATCGACCTTTACCAATTAGTCAAAGACCAAGCGCATTTATTGCACAGATTTGGCGGTCATCCCTTCGCCGCCGGATTGAGTCTCCCCGTTGAAAATATCCCCCTATTTACAGATGCGGTAAATCAGCAACTACGACAACAATACAGCACCGATAGTTTAACAGCCACCCCTGTTCAAGCAGACCTAAAAATTACTGTCTCCGAATTAGGCAAAGACTTATTTCAAGAATTAAAATTGCTCGAACCTTGTGGCATGGGCAACCCCGCCCCCAAATTGCTGATTGAAAACTGCTGGTTTGAGAATCTTTGGAATCAAAAAATCAAGGATTTGAAAGGGCAAAAAGTAGAATATATCAAAACAGAATTTACAATTAGGGATGAATCTAGCGATACGGGATTTCCCGGCATTTGGTGGGGACACAATCAAAACGAAGTTCCCCAATGCCACTGCGATGTCACCGTTGAACTCGATTTTAATACTTACAAATCGCGCTATGAAGTGCGCCTCGTATCAGTGCAAGAACGCACGGAAGACAATCAAATCAATTCCCCGACTAAAATAGATTGGATTGTAGACTGGCGCAATAGAAATAACGATGAAGAGTTATTAGGCGCTAGCACAAACTTAGAATCTCCAATGCCGATCGACAATCTAGTTTACAATTCCGAAAAGGTCGATCGCGAAAACTCGATCGTCCTCAAAGAATGCCCCGCAAGCTGGGACGAACTGCGGATCTGGTTTCGCCAAGCACAGCACACTCAGAAAAAACTCGCGATCGCCTACACATTACCCCCACTCGTACCCCCACAGCAAATCTGCCAACAGCTAATCGGCATCGCCAAATACCTCAGCCGCACCAACAAACCCGTCACCCGACAACAACTCCGCCAAAAACTCGGCATCAGCGACACATCGCTGCAACTGGGGTTCAAAACCTTAACATATCTCGGTTTCCAAATCAATTATCGCGATCGAGCTTTCCACATCTCCAGACAACCCGAAACCGCACAGCAGCAAGACGCGCCTGATCAAATCCCCAAATCCTTATTAGATAGCCAATCCATCCACTTCTCAGTGCCAAATTCCCCCATCGCCGCCCGTTTTGCAGCGCAATTCCTAGCAGCAGTCTCCGAAGAACAATTCCGGCGGAAATATTTCTGTGAAGTACCCCTCTCCACCATTGTGTCGATCGCCAGAGAGACCGTTTTCCAGGAAGATTCTACAGCAAATCCCTTCTAACTGATATCTGCCACTATTGTTAAGCATAGGCAGGATGCCAGTTCCACTCCTGAGATAACTTTTCTTGTGGGGCCCGCACTCGCTCGCGCCTGTGGAGCTGGCTTTTTGGGCCCTGAAGCGAGAGAGGTTGTTGTAGATGTGGCTTAAGAGGCCTATTCCTGACACGGATGCAACATCTCAGTTCTAAGAAACATCTTACTTCTGAATTCATCCCGATAAAATAAGGCATAGGACAATGAGAGTTATCCGTTGCGAGTCAGGCGCAAAACTCATAACTCCTAACTCACAAGCCAAAACCCAAAACTCCCCACCGCCAAACTCGATCGCCCATCTCCAATATAAAACCCCTATGCTTCTCTGTCCCCGCTGCCAATTTGAAAATCCCAATCCAAACAAGTTTTGTCAACAGTGCGGAAATTCCCTAATTTACAAACCTTGCCACGAATGCGATGCTCAAGTCGCTTTTAGTGCCGCATTATGTCAGAATTGCGGCGTCGCAACAGGTCAAGTGTGGCGGGCCATTATCTGCGGTCGATCGAATTTTCCAGCAGTCGAGCCAGACGAGTCCACCCTACCCCCAGCCGAGTTTCCGCAAACTACATCGCCCCAAAACTCTGCTGAACCAATCACAGACAGCATTCAAACAGAAATAACCACCCCAGCCGAATCCCCAATAGCAGTCGCACCAACTTCTCCACTAGCCGAAGTCGCCGAATTCAGCAGCCCAGAAATTGACGCTGTGGTAGCCTTGGGCGCGATCGCACCAGCATCCTTTCAAACAACAGAAAAAAGCTCTACTACAGCACCAGATCGCGAAATAACCCCATCTGAGCAGAATTTTACAACCGCACCACAGCCTAAACAAATCCAGGAAGCAACCGAGAACCCCGACAGCCCAAACATAGCTGACACCTCCCCTCCATCTCCAGAATTCCCCATCCCCAATTCAGAATATTTAATCCCTTCCCAGCCAGCAGGAGCTTATTTAGACACCCAGCAGCGCTACCAACTCCTAGAAACCGTGCCACCGAGAAAACGCTCAGACACAGTAGCAGTCACAGTATTGGACTGTCAGCCGCTGGAAATGTCACCCCTCAAAGCCATGCTAGCAGCCAACTCTGCCAGCGTCGCCAGACGAACATCCCCCTATACCGCAGCAATCAAAGGCGGAGAAAATTCAACCAATTCCGCCTTAGCAGAGCTTTGCCAAGGCATAGCTGAACCTTATCTGGCACTCCGGTGGCAATTCTCTCAAAACCTGCCAGTCATTCACGATAGCTGGTCAGACAACGAACAGGCAGTGCTGCTGCTAGAAGACTGCTCCCAATGGCCGCTGCTGGTAGAACGGTGGAATCAACCGGAAACTTCCACCCAGCAAATTTTATACTGGCTGCACGAAATGACAGAACTCTGGGCAGCCCTAGAACCCTGGCACTGTCGGCAAAGCTTATTGGAACTGACTAATTTGCGAGTCAACCCCGACTCTTCCTTTTCCTTGGCTTCTTTGCGGCTGCAATACCTCTATCCCGAACCCGCCGGCTCAAACCTGCAACTGGTAGATTTGGGGCAATTGTGGCAGGTGATATTTAGCCAGTCAGATCATCGCACTGAGTTTGGCGCATTGCTCGAACTGCTGCAACAAATGTACAGAGGCGAGATTAACACAATCGAAGAATTGCGATCGCGCCTAGAAACTGTTCCCCTCGAACTCCAACCCGCACCTTCACCAAGCTCAACCCCGACACGCAGGCATTACCGCAGCCCCGACGAGTCGCCCCCCGAGGTTGGCGAGGTCTTAACTCAGCCGATGCCACTCCAGATTTACAGCTTAGAAGACGCAGGCCTCACCGATGTTGGCCGCACGCGCGACCACAACGAAGACTTCTTCAGCATCTGGACTCAGCTCAACAAACTCGAAAGTTCCTTCGGTCGCATTTTTCAAACCAAAGGGCTTTACATTCTCTGCGACGGCATGGGCGGACACGACAGCGGAGAAGTAGCCAGTCAACTAGCCGCTGAAACCCTCAGAGAATTCTTTCAAACCTGTTGGGAAAATCAACTACCTGCGGCAGACACCATCCGCGAGGGAGTCCTGCTAGCCAACAAAGCCATCTTTGAAATCAATCAAAAGGACGGACGCTCCGGCAGCGCCCGTATGGGTACAACTCTAGTCGCAGTCTTAGTTCAAGACACCCAATTCGCCGTAGCCCACGTCGGCGACAGCCGCCTCTACCGACTGAGAAAGGGACAAACCCTAGAAAAAATCACCTTAGACCACGAAGTAGGTCAGCGCGAAATTAAGCGCGGGGTTGACCCGGAAACTGCTTATGCCCGTCCCGACGCCTATCAACTAACTCAAGCCATCGGTCCGCGAGACAGTAATTTTCTCAAGCCTGACGTGCAGTTTTTAGACTTGTGCGAAGATACTTTATTGATTTTGGCTTCCGACGGCTTGACAGATAATGATTTGTTGGAAACTCACTGGCAGAACACTCTCGAACCCCTATTCAATCCCCAAGCTGATCTCGACCAGGGAGTTGCCGAGTTGATTGAACTGGGTAACAAACGCAACGGTCACGACAATATCACGGCAATTATCATTCGGGCGCAGGTAGGCGCATTTCGATTTTAGAATTTGGATGCTGCCAACTTTTTCAAAGGTGGCGCTTTTCCCCCGCGACCGCTTGGGTTAAACCTGCAATCATTGCAGAGAAAGGATACAGCTTCGGCAGTTTCCGAACCAGGCTTTACGGCTTGCTCTGCTATTAGGAATCCGGTGTTGAAACAGCTTCCGTTTGATCGCTCAAAAACTGATTGCAGCCCCATACGATTGCTGAAAAGCTGTTGAGGGCAAACCATTTATCAGTAGCTTTAATTTTGAGAGTCTGTTCTGAGAATCTGGGGGGAAAACTGGCTTGATAGTAAGTGGATTCATCCTAGCTGAAAGAGCTTTCTCCTACAGAAAGAGTTAGTTTAATAAAAAAAAATAAACTAAAATGAAGTAGGCAGCAGGTGGGCTGATGCGAAATCTGTTTTATACCCGATCGCTCTCGGAGCAAGGTGGTCTAGGCGGGAATTGCCCGCCCTACATGATGTGGGACGTAAATCACAATCTGCTGCAACATCAAATTTACGTAAAAGTTTAGTGATTGTTTACCTAGTTTTTGTAGTTTCAAGTGTTAAATCAATCGAGTATATTTTGAGGAGCGCTCGACCCTTCTTAATTTTTACGGATAATTGTTCCCAAAAAACTATTTATAACTTAATTGTTTATGGAATCTTTAATCACAATCAGGATATTATAAAGTTTTAGTGAAACTCACCTGTGAAGCTCATAATTAATTTTTAATTTCTAATTTTTCAAAGCCCTACGCCCCTAATCTGTAAATTCCCGCCAACTCTCACTGCCACATCAGGGAGTTCAACCACATCAATCGAAAATGCTGCTGACTCTTTTAGATCCAGACAAACAGACCCCCCTGCAACAGTGGAGTTTCGAGAGCGAATCCATTATTCGCATCGGCCGCTCTCCTGAAAATCACGTTGTGATCCCCAATGCTCTAGTGTCACGGCAGCATCTGGAATTGCAAAGAGTTAATAGCGGCACGTCAAGTCAGTGGTACTTAGTCAATTCCGGGACAAATGGGACTTTGGTTAACGGTATTCTGATGTCTCAGGGTTGGATATCCGACGGTGCCCTGATCCAGTTGGCGCGGGGCGGCCCAATTTTGCAATTCCAAGTTATTACTATTGAACTCGGCGGCAAAATTAAGGCGAACCCCAACGTCAATCTCGCCGCCCCGCGGTGTACCCACGCGGGAAACCCGCCGGAGAATTTATTCTGTATCCACTGTGGCGAACCGATTAAAGTCGATCGCACTGTGCGACACTACCAAGTGTTGCGAACTTTGGGCCAAGGCGGTATGGGGACAACGACTTTAGCCTGGGATCGAGAGCTCGCGAAAGCTCAACAACCCGGAAGTTCCCCAGCAGCTTCTCTGGTAGTCCTCAAGGAAATGAATGCTGACATGGCTCAAATCGCCAAAGCTCAAGAACTGTTTGAACGTGAAGCTAAAACTCTCAAGGCCCTCCACCATCCAGGAATTCCTCAGTTTTTTGACTTTTTTGTGGAAGGGGGCAAAAAATACTTGGTGATGGAAATGCTCCACGGCGAGGATTTAGAAAAACGCATCTACAACCGCGGGCCTGTTGCTCCCCAACAAGCAATAGAGTGGATGATCCAAACCTGTGAGGTTTTGGACTACATTCACTCTCAAAAACCCCCGATCGTCCACCGGGATATTAAACCTGCTAATTTGCTAGTGCGCCACCGGGACAATTGCATTACACTGCTGGATTTTGGCGCCGTTAAAGAAATCGGCACTCCTCCGGGCACTCGCATCGGCGTTGAAGGCTACACCGCACCAGAACAAGACCGGGGACAGCCTCTGCCTCAGTCGGATTTATATGCTATTGGGCCTACTTTGATTTTTTTGCTGACGGCCCAAAGCCCTCAAAACTTTTACGGGAAAATAGCTGGAGGTTACGGGTTTAAGCTCGAAAATATTCCGACCATCGCCCCCAAGCTGCGGGACACCATTTTGCGAACCACGGCAGCTAAGCCTGGGGATCGCTTTCAAACAGCTCAACAATTAGCTCGAGCTTTAGCAGCTTGCCTCTAAAAGAAGTCATTAGTCATTGGTCGTTAGTCATTAGTTAGGAGTCCTGCCGTCAACCGAACGACCGGCTTTCGGGCAAGCTGTTATCTGTCAACCGAACGACGGAGTTCACGGCAAGCTGTCAACCGTCAACCCTTCGACAAGCTCAGGGCAAGCTGTCAACTGTCAACTGTCAACCGTCAACTGTCAACTGTTATTCTTCGTCCCAAGCTTCTACAGCTATCAACTCGCTCACGGGGTCTTGCATAGAAAAATCAAACTCTAGCAATTGCTGTTTCCAGTACGGCCATTCGTCGCCGTAAAGCAGAGCAATTTTCCAAATGCTGTCTGTGGGCTTGATAATGTCAGACGTGACGAGAGAATGCACCTGACGCTGGAACTTAACCATCGGCTGTATAACCTTCTGGCTCATAATACCTCTTGAATTGTTTAAATTTTGTGTAATTACCACTTCCCAGCTCTCACTTTTTACCGCAGTTTCGCCAAGAACAGTCTCGCCAAGATACGTGTAGATTTTTGTCGGGAAGCTACATATTCAACTTGTATCTTAACAGAGTTCGTTTTGACAAGGGCCTATAAGCAGGACTGAAGAGTCAAGACCGACTTCAAAGAATTAATCATCTTTAAAATGTCCCGCTATATGCTGTCGATCGACAGTGGGAGGTTTGCCGCCTCGATTGTTTCCACATAGTGGTAGATGCAAGGGCTGCGTTCGGCTTGTTCTTGAAAAGGCTGAGTTTGCGTAGGAGAAACTGCAACTACTGCGCTTTCGCTGCTACAGCGTAATTTCCGCTTTCCTGCGGGTAAACCACACCTGTTTCACCTTCGACGCTGGGTTCGCTGTGAAAGTGGGGTCTGAGCTACATAAACTGATTATAACTCTACTCACCGCAAAAGCGATCAAAAATTGTTGGATACTGTTGATCGCCATCCCTAAATGTCGCTCGAACATTCTAGGCTGCCCCACGTGGGCCAGCAGGCAAGTTTCAAACCCATCGTCCGTCTTGATTCAATAAATCTAAAAGCTCAAATCTCAAATCTCAAATCTAAAATTGTATGACTTGGACAAGGCGACACATTCTCACTCTGGCTGATTTTACCTCGGACGAATACGATACGGTGCTGCAAACAGCAGCCAGTTTTCGGGAGGTGCTCGGCCGCCGCACGAAGAAAGTGCCGGCCCTGCAGGGTCAAGTGGTCGCGAATTTGTTTTTTGAACCTTCTACCCGGACTCGCAATAGTTTTGAGTTGGCGGCTAAGCGTCTGTCGGCGGATACGCTAAATTTTACGCCGGGAAGTTCTTCTCTAACGAAGGGGGAGACTATTCTGGATACGGCTAAGACTTATCTGGCGATGGGAACGGATTTGATGGTGATCCGGCACGAACAAGCTGGAGTTCCCAGCACAATTGCTTCGGAAATGGATCGCTTGGGTTCGAGAGTCAGCGTTCTCAATGCTGGAGACGGCCAGCACGAACACCCATCGCAAGGTTTGCTAGACTTATTTACTATTTGTGCTCTGTTAGATACCGAACGTCCGCGGCTGGAACTTTTAGCGGGCAAAAAAATTGCTGTGGTGGGGGATATTTTGCATTCGCGAGTGGCTAGGTCTAATATTTGGAGTCTAACGGCTTCTGGGGCCGAGGTTCATTTGGCCGGGCCGCCGACTTTGCTACCGCTGTTGTTTGCTGAGTGTGGCGACGGTAGGGAAGGCAAATTATTTTTGCACTGGCAGCTTGAACCTGCTTTGGCTGATGCTGATTTTGTGATGACTTTGCGGCTGCAAAAGGAACGGATGAGCGAGCATTTGCTGCCGAGTTTACGAGAGTATCATTCTTTGTACGGAATTACGCGCGATCGGCTGAAACTCTGCAAGCCGGATGTGAAGGTGTTGCACCCGGGCCCGGTTAACCGCGGCGTGGAAATTAGTTCGGATTTGATGGACGATCCCCAGTTTAGCCTGATTTCTCAGCAAGTTACCAGCGGCGTGGCGGTGCGGATGGCCTTACTGTATCTGATCGGCGGCGGTAAAGTTTAGGTTGTTATTTGTTAGTGATTAATTTCGGATATTCGATTATTTTCAGTCTCCATCGCCTCTTTAAAATAATCGTTACCCAGTATGGCCGGGTAACGATTAAAACTCTTTCTAGAAATGTAAAGTGATCTAGTTAAGAGTTAGGAGATCCAGGACGCAGACACCCAGCCGCCACCTTTGACTTGGGCCCAGCCGTTTCTGTAACGACCGGTCAATTTGATGTGGTCTCCATAATATAACTTGCCGATTACATGAGAACAGCCATTGGGACGGTTGCGGATATTCAGTCGGCCGCCATTAGTGACAACTTTGGCGTAGCTGTGATGGCCGTGATGGCTTTTCTTGCCGCAGCGGGAGTAGCAACTTGCGGCCTGCGCTTCACCACCGACACTCAGAACAGACAGGGCTACTGCCATACCTGCAACGCCTACCATTGCCGATTTAGGAATTTTAAATTCCAGTTGGAGTTCGGACTCTGGAGATTCATAAGCAACAAAAGAGTGGCTCAATGCTAGTGCTTCCATAGTTTCCTCGTGATTGTTGTTAACCTTTCTTGGTGCAGACTCAGGTCGAAACCTCAATTAACAGCCCAAACCATTAACTTATGTTTCATAAAAGCCACAAAAGGGCGTTAAGGTCTTGCTTTTGCCGAGTATTGGCTAATGTTCCTGAACCCTGCACAGGTATATCATGTCATCTATGTAGCTTTCCGGAACAAAAAAATAAATAAAGTTTACATCCACTGCTAAAAATTTTGCCGACGCGGATCAGAACTCCGGGCAGAATTAAACTTAACTGTCTCATTCAAAAGGGGAGGAAGTAATCGTTTGGGGTGTGAGATTGCTTGTACTGAGTTGCGAATGACACTACTTATTTGGGTGTTTATTTATTGAATTGCTACAGCAATATCGCCAGTTAACTCGCTCGAACAAGCATCCGGCTCGTCTTCAAGCACAATCTTAATTTGCTTCGGGCCAGTCATAGTGTAGCCGATCGCACTTGTGCAGAAGTTCGGGGCAATAGCGTCTAACCCTTACCCATGCTACGAAATATGGCTCAAGATTCACCACCCAGTTTCCCGGACAAGGATGCAAGATCGATCGCGACTTGATTTGTGTCAAGATCAATTAACTTATCCAGCACCACTTTTTTGGCAATGAACTCCTTCGCTGCACTTTCGATCGCCACAATTCCTCAACGCCATGAATCAGACAGCTTCGCCATTACCATAGCGCCGTTGTGTGTAGAGGAAATATACGCTTTGGCAGATGACCCCGCCAACGGAGCCGTGGTAATTATGAGCGGTACAGTCCGCAACCAAACTGACGGTCAAGCTGTAGTTTCCCTAGAATATCAAGCCTACGAACCGATGGCCGTGCGAGTATTCCAGCAAATCGCTACTGAAATCCGTCGCCAGTGGGCCGATGTCAATCGGGTTGCCATTCACCACCGCGTCGGACACTTGCAGGTGGGCGAAATCAGCGTACTGGTGGCTGTTGGCTGTCCCCACCGGGACTCGGCTTTTGCAGCTTGCCAGTACGCCATAGATACGCTCAAACACAATGTACCGATTTGGAAAAAGGAACATTGGGCCGACGGTTCTAGCAGTTGGGTTAGTATTGGAGCGTGCGAGGTTGTCGGGCATTAGTCAATCGATTTTAGATTTTAGATTTTAGATTTTAGAGTTTAGATTGAAGATGGGAACTTGTTACGATCTGCTAGCGTCAAAAAGTGTGGAATGTTCGATGAGCCAATTCCACCGATGAGCGACTTTATTTCCGTGTCCTGGTCTGCGGTTGTGGCGACCGTTCAAAGAGTGCAATTGCCAGCCGAAAAACTCTCTAATTATGACTTGGTGTTGCGTTGTCAGGAAGGAAATCGACCTGAGAGCACTGTTTTTTCAGAACTGTTGAAGCGGTATCAGTCCCACGTAGACAGGGTTCTCTATCACTTGGCCCCTGACTGGCAAGACCGAGCAGACTTGGCTCAGGAAGTGTGGATTCGGGTCTACCGCAATATTAACCGCTTGCAAGAGCCTGTTAAATTTCGGGGCTGGCTGAGCCGCATCGCCACTAATTTGTTTTACGATGAGTTGCGGAAGCGCAAGCGGGTGCGAACTCCGCTGTCGCTGGACGTACCCCGTGCTCTGGAAGATGGCGAGGTAGATTGGGAAATTCCGGCCGACAGTCCTGGGCCTGATGAAGATTTGACGACTAGAGAATTTTACGACCAGTTGCGGGTGGCGATCGCAGATTTGCCGGAAGTATTCCGCACGACAATTGTTTTGAGAGAAATAGAAGGTTTAGCCTATGAGGAAATAGCCGAAATGACTGGAGTTTCTCTGGGAACTGTCAAGTCTAGAATTGCTAGAGCTCGCCAAAGATTGCAGTTGGAATTGCAAAAATATCTCGATGGTAATTAGCAAGAGTAATTTTAGAGGCGGGTTAAGAAGATTTGGTGATGTTTGCTGTGACATCAAAACTTCTCTTTTAAAATATAAATAAGCAGTAAATCATTCTAATAGCGAGTGCGTGATTCCCCAATTAGAGCAAGTCTGAAATTATGAGTGGTAACTTTGAATCCGATAAAAATCAGAATCAGCAGGGTGTCGGGGATTCACTCGCTGAAACTCAAGTTAACAACAATTATGCCCAGGGCAATGTAACTACTATGATGCGCGATCGCTTTGAATTGCTAAGTGCCTACCTCGACGGTGAAGTGACGGCGACAGAACGCCGGCAAGTTGAGGAGTGGCTGACAAATGACCCCACTACGAAACGTTTGTACTCGCGACTGCTGATGATGCAGCAGAGTTTTCAGGCAATGCCGGTGCCTGCTGCGGAACAATCTGCACAGGAGTTGGCCGCGAAGGTTTTGCAGCGGGTGGAACGCAAGCCGAAACAAACTTGGATTTGGGGTGGAGGTGCGATCGCAGCTTTGTTGATTGCGATCGTGTCTGCTGTCGGTGGCGGCCGCCAATTGTTTGCTCCCCAGTTTGCTCGATCGCCCCTTCCTGGTGAATCTGACGGTTTGATTGTGGCTTTGAACGAGCCTCTGGTGGAGATTGTTAATCCTAACGATTTGATGCTTGGGGTGAATGCACCGATAATGGATATTCCGAAAGTTGGTGTAGCAACCCCTCAAAAGTCACTGCCAAAGGCGCAGTAGGATTTCTGTTTTGAGCAATAACTGAAGTCGCTAAGCTCCCTAAAAAAGGGGGCTTTTTGCCATTTTTCCCAGTTTTTTAAGGTGGATATATCCTTTGACAATCTCTGGGTTTTGATTGGCTAATTGCCTAAATTTTTGATTGATAGGGAAACCGCAGATAAACGCAGATAAACGCAGATAATTTCAAGATAGTTGGCAATTTTTGCAATCTTGTATAATGAGGAATTATGGGGCGCTCGATCGCAATTAAGGGCGATCAGACTTTTGACGTGTTTTTTCGATATGGGCGATCGGCAACAGCAATGTCTCCTCAATTTCCTGTCGCACAGCAGGAGATACATTACAACCGCTATTAAGGCACTTTACCAGCAATTTATTAGCATCGTAATAATTCTTCAGCAATGACTTCTGTTGTTCGCTAAATTGCCAAACGCGACCCATATCACGATACAAAATCATCATTTGTCTTAATCGCTTATCCCAAGCCTGACCGTTATCTTGCCACCATTTTGCAAATATCTCTTTGTCACTTTTTGGATCGGGCAGTTGTTCCAGAAGTTCTTGTATCCCTTGCCTTTGTTCAGGCTTAAGGGCAGGTACAAGGTCGCAGTCAAGAACAAGGTCAAGGTTAGGGACGAGGGTACGTTCAAGGGTAAGGCTGATGTAACCAAGAGTAGGCTCAAGCGCATCCTTAAGGACGGTATTCAGGGCAAGGTCAAGAGCACCTTCAAGTGCAAGGTTAAGAACCTGTTCCAGAGCTTGTCCCACAACTTTTTTCAGACAAGGGTCAAGAGAAAGGGCAAAGCCGCAGTCAAGGAGGGGATATTCAAGGGTAAAGTAAAATGCTCTAACTGCCGCAGGTTTGTAGGCACAATCAACAGAAAGGGATTTTTTGTTGATCCATATTAGGAACTGCTGCAACTGCTCATCCTCAGCGACCAGTCCATCAACTTGCTGCTTAAGTGACAGCAATAAGTCATCAGCTTTTTGCAACATCCCAACTGCTAACAACGAGACTTCTCGCCAACGCTTCTCGGTCAGGTGGCAGGTCAGTTTTTCCAAAGCTTGTGGAGCAGAATTGTCAACTATTTCTTTAGCAGTAAAATACTCTTGAAATGTTAGATGAGAAAACGAATAAATTCCTCTTGCCCTTTCCACTAATAATCCATGTTGTGCTTCGATCGCCTTCAGCACAACTCACTATGGATCTCCAACTGAACGGAGTCATTTGTGGCATCGGGCAAATTAGCTAGATAGTCGGCAATCAATTGCTGAACTGTGTTTTTTTCAAAAAAATAATCCCCCCGTTCAAAAGTAATAGCTGCTACAAAAGCAAGTAAATGTTTCTTGCGGCACAAATTCAAATCGCGATAAACTTCATCCCGTTGAATGCCTCTAGTTTCATCCCATTTTCTGAGCATTATTTCCATTCCTTCCTCATACACTGTAGTTTAGACTAACCAAAGATGAGAACGGTGGCAAAAGAAGAACTAGAGCCACCGCGCTAGGAGAGAATGAGGGTGAAAAATAAAACCTATCCACTCCTTAAATGAACAGTGAACGATTAAAGGACTTTCGTCAAGCAGCATACGAGTTATTG
>NZ_JAUBRH010000066.1:0-29927 GCF_036701775.1 Microcoleus sp. N9_A2
CCCGAGCCGTTTCCCTCTCAGGGCTGAAGCCACTGAGTTTCCCACATCCCGTATTAATTTTTATGAAAACTAAATAAGACTTACGGTGCAAAAGGTTTGTAATCAGGTTGATGTGGACGGTTTGATTTACTGCCACTCTAGCACTGTTAATTTTATTTTTGTTCAGCATTCTTATCAAGAATTTCGGCACAGCCAAGTCAATAGATAGCGGCTGCAGTCGCTTTGTCTGGGGGGTTTCAGGCTAATTTTCTCTTGAATTGTCTGAGAGTGTGTTGCCAGTAGGCTGCCGAAATTAATCCACACTCCGTAAGCAGAAATACTGCCCCCTGCAATTTGATGCCCGAAGTTACGATCGACACTCACTCTCGACACTCACCTGTCGGCACTCACATAGCATATTGGAGGGGATGCCAGCAGAATTGGTCTGTAAAATTCACAAACCGTGACAATATTTGGTTTTAGGGCACTCAGTAAGCCAAGGTTTCTAAAGTTTCCCGCAGATAGGAACGAACCTGCTGATCGATGGTGGCATTTTGCTGCTGACGCTCAAAATTGAGTTCTAGTTGCCAGCGTTGAAATCCTGAACTTGCGCCGATCGCGGATTTGAGACTGCCCCAGATTTCAGAATCTTCGCACAGCTCTATCGGATCTGCGGCTTGAGGTTCTTGTGCGATCGGTAGATAATTCGCCATATTGTTATACCTCTGTTTTAATCCCCTGTAAGGATTGAAAGCTGACCTTGACACTCTCTATTATAGATTCTTCTCTCCAGATAGCCAATATAAAATATCCACAACCTGCAATTAAAAATTAAATATTAAGACTATTAATAATCTCTATCCGAAGAGGGGCCTTACCTATTTTTTTTCACAGCATACATCTGTACAAATTAAAGTAGCTTAAACTACAATTGTCCCCCTCTTAATTTTTTATTTCACTTTTTTTCGCTCGACTGTTCGGGTAGAGATGTAACGCCGTTGGTGTCAGCAGGTTTTGGGTTGACAATACTGCCGACTGACGAATTCCCTATGCCGGATGCTGGCCCAATTGACTCTACGGGTGCAGCCACAGCGGCAGTTGTCTCGGCTGCCAAAGCCGGCAAAAGTCGATCGACTTGCCAAGGCGCGATCGTAAAATCCTGCCGAATTTTTTCTAAAACATGAGGCTTTGTCGCTGCAAATTCTGATTCCGGCGTCAGCAAAACCGCCATGACACTAGCAGACACCTGCAAAAACAAATTGCTAGCTAAAAAACCAGAAGCTGCCAACAACAATCCAGCCCACCGCCAGGAAGGAGGAAAGGGAGCCACCGAAGCTGCCAGAGGAGCCAATCGGTAGAGTTGCCACAAAATTACTGCCAGCAAAACAGCCACAAAAAGAGCGATTCCTTGATTTAACTTAGTTTTAAACCGAGTCATAATCTGCTGCTGCACAGAAGTTAAATTCTGCGGTTTTACCGCCACAACTAAAATACTAAAAATGTAAAAAGGGCGGAACCACTGCATCCACAGCACAGGAACAATACCTGCTACAGCCACTAAAAACACTTCTAACCACACAGGAATCGCGGGAGAACCCACTGCGAGTCCCAGCAAACACAGTCCCAGGAATATCGGCAGTGCAGCCGCCCCAGAAAGGTGAATCCACAAGAAAGGCTCTGACCAAAAAGAACGCACTTTAATTAATTATTAGTTATGAATTAGGAGTTTTGAATCTTGGATTTTGAGATTTTGGGATGCACTCTTGACTCTGAAATCCGATGCGAGGAGTAAATATTTAGCTATCAAACCGAGGACTTACAAGCAGAAATCTGGTTTATTTCGGTAATTCTTATTGGAGTGAGCAAATTTTCAATTTTAAGCAAGGATAAAGACGATTAGGAAGTTCTTAATTCCTTCTTCCTTTTTCCGACTTCCCTTTTCCTTCGGTCAACCCAACGACTGCGCTCGGGGGCAAGCTGTCAACTCTTCCTTATTCTTTCTGTCAACTGTCAACTGTCAACTGTCAACCCTTCGACAAGCTCAGGGCAAGCTGTCAACTGTCAACTGTCAACTGTCAACTCTTCGACTTCGCTCAGGGCAAGCTGTCAACTGTCAACTGAGTTTTGGAGTATTGAGTTGAAGAGAATAGTTTCGAGCGATCGGCAATTTGGTTGCTGCGATCGCTCAAAAATTCTCTTCCCACTCAACACTCACAACTCAAAACTATTGAGAGAGAGTCCGGCGTTTAGTAACCATCCGGTAGGCTTCAATAATATCGCCATCCGCCCAGTCGCTAAACCCGCTCAAGGAAATGCCGCATTCAAAGCCAGCATTGACTTCCTTGGCATCTTCCTTCATCCGTTTGAGGGAGTCGAGGACACCTTCGTAAACGACATTGTTGCCCCGGCGCACCCGCACCTTACAGTTACGGATGACTTTGCCAGAGAGTACCATACATCCAGCCACAGCCCCGCGACCGATCGCAAAGACAGCGCGGACTTCGACTTGACCCAAAGGTTCTTCCACCAATTCGGGTTCCAGCAGGCCTTCCATCGCCCCTTGAATATCATCCAAGAGGTTGTAGATGATGCTGTATTCCCGCACGTCTACGCCCGCTTGGTCAGCCGCGAGGCGAGCGCCGGTGGCGAGAGTAGTATTGAACCCGACAATCACAGCATTACTGGCGGCTGCGAGGTCAATGTCGGTTTCTGTGACTTCCCCAGGAGCAGATAGCAGCAGTCGGAGTTGAACTTCTTTTTGAGGAAGTTGAGTCAGAGCACCGACAATTGCTTCGAGGGAGCCTTGGACATCTGCCTTCAAGATTAAGTTGAGTTCCTTAAGAACACCTTCCTTAGCTTGTTGAGAGAAGCCACTGAGGCTGATCCTACCACCTTGCAATATACGTGAATCTCGTTGGGATGTAGCTCTGGCATCGGCGATCGCCGCAGCTTCTTTTTCGTTCGCGAAGACATCGAATTCGTCTCCTGCACGAGGAACTTCTCGCAGCCCCAGCACTTCCACCGCAAAGGATGGAGTTGCTTGTTTTACGTGTTCGCCGCGATCGTCGATCATAGCCCGCACCTTACCCAAAGCCGAGCCTGCGACCACAATATCGCCCACCCGCAGAGTACCGTTCTGCACCAGCAAAGTTGCCACAGGCCCCCTTGCCTTATCGAGGTGAGCTTCAATCACCGTACCCTTAGCCGCGCGGTTCGGGTTAGCGTTGAGGTCTTCCATTTCCGCGACGGTCAAGATCATTTCCAACAGCATATCGAGATTTTCGCCTCGGATCGCGCTGACAGGAACCATCGTAATATCACCGCCCCAGTCATCGGCAACCAAGCCGTACTCTGTCAACTCTTGTTTGACTCGTTCCGGCTGAGCGCCTTCCTTATCAATTTTATTGATCGCCACAACAATTGGCACTTTAGCCGCTTTCGCGTGACTGATAGCTTCAATTGTTTGTGGACGCACACCGTCATCGGCCGCTACCACCAAGATCGCGATATCTGTCACCCGCGTTCCACGAGCCCGCATTGCCGTAAAGGCTTCGTGACCGGGCGTATCCAAAAATACAACCTGCTGGCTCTTGCCTTCGTGTACCACATCCACGTGATAAGCACCGATGTGCTGGGTAATACCCCCAGCTTCTCCTTGAGCAACCTTGGTTTTGCGGATCGAGTCGAGCAAGGTAGTTTTACCGTGATCGACGTGACCCATAATCGTTACTACTGGTGGACGGCGTTGGAGGTATTCCATATCTGTTGCGTCCAGCATCTCGATCACTTTGAGGGCTGGGGCTACTTTTTCAGGGGTTTCTACCTCTATGCCCATTTCTTCAGCTACGATTCTCACCGCTGCAATATCCAGGGTTTCGGTAATGTTGACCGCAATCCCTTTAGAGAACAGCCGCTTGATAATTTCCGTTTCGGGAACAGCCAAAGTACCTGCGAGTTCCTGAACGGTCATCGGCCTGCTAAGCATCAGTGTTTCAGGACGTTCTACCTTAGCTTCGACTGTTTTGCCACGGCTACCGCGTCCGCCTGAAGAACCAGACGAGCTTTTATCGTGAGAAGGGCCCGGTCTCTTATTTTTGCCACTACTTCCGGGTGCGCCCGGAGTTGGTGTTGATTTTGGTGCTGCTTGTGTCTTCGCCTTAGCCGGGCGGGCTAGGGACAGACTGACCGTGACTGGTGCTGGCATATCCAAGCCATTTTCTAAGTCATCGTCATCCTCATCTATGGGTTTGAGGCGACGTTGTTTGAGTTTGGCAGCCTTTGCAGCCTTGGCAGCATCTGAGTTTTCGTCGTCGTCTTCTTCCCAAATGGCCGAAGTCTTTTTGGCAGGACGAGGGAGGGAGGGCCTTTCGAGGAGAAGAATCCCGGAGTCCGGCGTATTATCTTCTTCATTGTCATCAGTGTCATCCCCTGCGGCTCCCGTGTCGCCACCACGGCTACGCAGCCCGGTAGCTGACGTTGCGGGGGCTAGACTCCGGCGCGGCCCACCACCTGGCTGGGGTCGATCGGCAAGTTGAGTTTTGACTGGGCCACCAGCGCCTTCCCGGCGCGGTCTTTGCGCGTCGCGAGATTCGGTACCTCCCGGTGCAGGTCTGCTGGGGCGGCTCGGTTTAGCCGGCGCTTCCAGAGTTTCTGACTGTTGTGATTGCTCTTGCTCGGTTTTTGCCAGTTTTAGTACCGGCTTGTTTCCCAGATTTTGTGGGCTGCGGCTAGCCGACTCCGACGCCCCTCTGACTGGCGGCGACGTGAGTTTTGCCCCGGGCGGCGCTGCCGGAGCGACTGGCGGTTGCTGGGTGCGTTCTGGAGCCTTTTCCGACGGCGGTTGAGGTGCCGCAGGTGCCTGAGCCTGGGCGGTGGTTTCCGGGGCGATCGCACCTACAGTTTCCGACACTATTTCTGACGGAGCCGCCGAGACAGATACATTTGGCTTCGACAGTACAGGTCGATTGATATTCGGTTTAGCTGGAGGCTGGAGTTGTTGAGCTGCGGGCGACTTGGGAGGAGTTGCCACGGTTGCCGCCGGCTGGTTTTTGTTCTCCTCGTTGCCTGCAGGCTGGGAGGAAGCACCAGCCGGCCGTACTTTTGGACTGCGTATTTCTAAAATTTGCTGCTTTTTTTGTTGGTCGTTAGGGTGAGGGCCAGATTCTCTAGATGGCGCTGCTGCTCTTTCGGGTGGAGCTGGCTTGCCGGGGGAAGAGTGGCTACTGGCTACGTATTTTTCCGCCGTTTTGCGAATGCGCTCTGCTTCGGATTCTGTAATTGTGCTGCTGTGGCTCTTGACTGAAATATTGAGCCGCTCGCATACTGCCAAGATGTCTTTATTATCCAAATTTAGTTCCCGTGATAATTCGTAAATTCTTACTTTGCCGTTGTTCATCCACTCTGCCCTCTTTTGTGCCAACCAGTTTTTACATTGTGATTTTTTGTTCTAATGACGACATCATTCGCTGTGATTGATTCAGTGTCAGGAATCGGGGTTTTGGTACTCACTCAGCAATTTTATCTAAAAGATGCAACTCGCTGAAGTCTGCGGTTGAAGAATTCTCAAGTCTGTTTGGGAACTTGGAACTCCGAAGTCTGAGTTTTGGCAAAACCCACTCTCTCAAGCTTCAAAGTTTGCCTTTCCACCTTGAGGATACCTCTGCTAGTAACCTACCCTTATCTAATCTGACACAAATCTTTCCAGACTGGTGGGCAGATCGGATTGGGGTTTTATAGCTGGCGCTACCGGTAATTACTGGTAGGGCTGCCAAGAGGGTTTATACAGTCGATGCCGAACTATTGTCGGTTTTTCGTCCGGCCTTGCCAGAGTAAGATGTACAGTCAGATGTGGCTAAACGCTGCCAAAGTGTTTGGTACAGTTCGTCAGACACAGGCGCTTTGAGCGAGCGCCCAAGTCGATTTTTTTTCTGAGCTGCTTTGAGGCATTCGGCTTTCCGACAAAGGTAAGCAGAACGGCCCATGCCACGATCTAATTGTACCTGATGAGAAGGATAGAGCCTGACTACTCGCCAAAAAGCTTCCTTAGAAGCTATTTTTCGACAACTTGCACAGCACCGGTAGTTCGGTTTCATCAGAAAATGGGGTAGAAACCCCGTCCTTTTAGGACGGCTTTATATTACAATATAATTGGTCACCGACCCACCCGAGACGATGGATCAAACAGCCTATACGAGCGAAGTTCAGCCTTGTGCTGGCGGCGAAGCAAAGTCGGTAGACCGGGAAAAGAGGATAGGGCAATGGTAAACATCCCTAGAATCAAAACTACGAAGAATTCCGTTTGGTATTCGACACGTAAAAACCGCAGGGCTTGCGGGGTTAGTGCGCGAGAGCGAACATAAGACCAAATCTCTTTTAGGGTGGAGGTAGTTGCGAAGAAGCAGAAATTCAAATCGTGAGGTTTGGGAATCCCCGTACCTGATAGTCGGGGTGAATGTCAACGGAGTGAGAGGGGGAGTAGGGTCCGAGGGGAGTAGGGGACAAGTCCTCCTTGTCTCCCTTCGAGACAAAATATTGTGAATGTCACAGTTTTTATACTGCTGCTTCGGTTTCCTCCGTGGCGACTGCCTCCTCTTCCTCAAATTCTGCGGTTTCCTCGTCGCTGTCGTAGTCCGATCCTTCGTCTGCGTCGTAGTCGCCTGCTAGTTCTTCGAGCCTAGTTTCTTCTGCTGCCAATTTGGTGTCTTCGGCGGCGCGATCGTACTTAGCAATATCTTTGATATCGATTTTCCAACCAGTCAGGCGGGCTGCGAGGCGGACGTTCTGACCTTCTTTACCAATGGCAAGACTCAGTTGGTCTTCAGCGACCAAAATGTGAGCGCGCCTGCCTTCTGGGGCAACCAAACGCACTTCATCTACTCTAGCAGGACTCAAAGCATTAGCGATATAAGTTGCGGGATCTGGAGACCAGCGGATCACATCTATTTTTTCGCCGCGCAATTCGTTGACTACTACCTGAATTCGCGATCCCCGCGCTCCGATGCAGGCTCCTACGGGGTCTACGTCGCGATCGAGAGTATCAACTGCTATTTTAGTCCGGGGGCCGACGTGCCGCGAGGGAGGATTTGCCTCTCTGGCTACCGCAACAATTCTGACTACTCCGTCTTCTATTTCTGGCACTTCGTTAGCAAACAGGTAAACCACCAAACCTGCGTCAGCTCTAGAAACAAGTAACTGCGGCCCTCTCGTGGAGCCTTCGCCTACTTTTTTGAGATAAACCTTGAATGTAGCATTTGCCCGGTAATTATCGTTGGGCAACTGTTCGCGCTTCGGGAGTTCGGCATCTACTTCCGGCTGACCAAAGCTGCTGGTGACTGCCAAAATTACCGACTGCCTCTCAAACCTGAGAACTCTGGCTTGAAGAACAGTTTCTTCTAAATCTTTAAACTCTTCTTGAATCATTTTGCGCTGTTGGTCGCGCAATTTTTGAGCGAGAACTTGTTTGGTCTGGATGGCAGCCATGCGACCAAATTCTTTTTGATTTGGTGTTACGTCTACGAGCACGATGCTCCCAGGCTGAGCTTCCGTGGCTACTTCTTGCACTTCCGAAAGTGATATTTCGTGATCGGGGTTGGTGACTTCTTCGACAATAGTTTTGTTCGCTAAAACGCGGAAACCTTCTTGTTCTGCGTCCAGTTCTACATCAAAGTTGTCGAAGTATTCTTCGCTGAAGTGATCTAGTTTTTGGGTGCGACGGTAGCGCTCGTATCCTTTGAGCAGGGCTTCTCGCAAGGCTGCTTGGACGGCGTGTTTGGGTAAATTTCGCTCTTTGCTAATACCTTCGACCATTTCTTTGAGTCCTGGGAGGGGAACCATTGACATATAAAACACTCCTTTTTTTGTTTTGACAATACGTAACTGGTAATCGGTAATCAGTAATTGGTGATTTTCGAGAAAAAGTGATGACTGATGATTGATCAGTTGCTGGATAGGCTTAGGAAATCTGGGTGCTGTAACAATTTATTTATTGTGCCAATTCAACCCCGCTGCTAAAGATATGATTCTTAAAAATTAACTCGCAGCGAAGCATTTTCAGCTTGCTGCGAGGCAATCTCAACACTCAAATCGGGCGGGCACGCACCATCCACTGCCCCTACAACTCAAAACTCAAAACTCAAAATTGACCTTTACTACTCCTTTCCTTCGTCTAGTTCAACTTTGACAATCTGAGGGCGGGGAATTTTAACCTGTCGCCCTTTTTGATTGAGATAAACAGTTGTTTCGTCCCGGCCCACAAGTAGTCCTTTCCACTCTTTGACTCGCGAGTCCGGTTCGGTGGTTTTGACTGTGATGGGGAAACCTTTAAAAGTAATGAATTCTCGATCGCTGCTGAGCAAGCGGGATATGCCGGGACTGGAAATCTCTAGCACGTAGGCGTCGGGTATGATTTCGGCTGCCTCTAACTCAGCATCGAGGGCTGTGCTCATGCGCTCGCAGTCTGCTAAACCCGTGTCTTGTTGGAGGTTGCGGATGTCTACCCGCAAGACGGGGGGATTTTGGTTGGTGTGAAACACTGCTCCCACTACTTCCAATCCCAGTGTTTCCGCAACGGGGGTAGCTAAGTCAATGATTTGTGGGATTAGGGGATGAGTCATATCGAATATTTAAGTTAACACTCCTGAACTCGGACACGGGCAAGCAAAAATCAGGTGTTGAGATTGCTTTGCTTTGAGGTGGTTTTATTGGGTTGCTGCGACTTTCGTCTTCAACTTTGGGACTTAGCCAGCATCCCTGCTGGGAATCTCAAGCGGGGGAATTATCCCTACTGGATCAGTCTTCAACTGGCAAGTCTGACGCCCAGATCTCTTTTCCTGCGACTAATGCAACAAAAAAAGTGGGCTTGACCCACTCCTAGGTAAAACAATTTCTTCCAAGAAGTTTGAGACCTGCTTCCGATCGAAGTGTGCCTCATTTTTCATTTTAGCTCGATCGCCCGCCCGGTGACAAACCGATCGCCATCGGCGGACTGTCCGAGGGTAGAGGGGGAGAGCTGACAGGGGGGATGAGGACGACTTCATAACCGTTTTGGAGTGGAGTGGGGCGAGGGCAAATTCCTGGTTGATACCGAAGCGGGTGCGATGCCCATAGAACCGTTGGCGGCACTCAGGCGGTCTAGGACTTGCGATACGGAGGTTTCTTTGGGAAATTCTAATTTCAGTTCGGACAAGCCCTCTGCTTCTTGATAGGGGGTGAAGAGCTTGACAGTGATGGTGATTGGTAGATTCTACATGGGCGATCGCCAAATTAACGGTATATTGACAAAACAGCCAAACTAATATTCACCATAAACAATCCCCCTTACTAATGCTGAATAGGAAGCTCAATTACAAACTCTACCCCCCATTCGGGCGAGGAAATGCAGGTCAGCGTACCACCATGTTTTGCTTCTACAATCTCACGGCTAATCGACAAACCTAAACCTGTCCCTTTACCCACTGATTTAGTAGTAAACATCGGCGTGAATAAATGCTGCATTACTTCCTGAGTTATGCCCACCCCATTATCAGCAATCCGAATCATCACTTTGTCGCCATCAAGCATTTCAGTGCAGATCCGAATCTGTGGAGTGTCATTGCTCTGTTTCTTTTCCCCGCACAGCGGACAACTAATCGTAGACTCTTCTAAAGCATCAATTCCATTCGCCAATATATTCATAAACACCTGATTAAGTTGCCCCGGATAACACTCAACTAGGGGCAATTTGCCATACTCTTTAATCACTGCAATTCCTGGGAAACTTCCTTTAGATTTCAGCCGATGCCCTAAAATTAATAACGTACTATCTAGCCCATCGTGAATATTCACTGGCGTTAGTGCCGATGTATCCAAGCGAGAAAAATTACGCAGTGACATAGAAAGATTGTAAAGTCGCTCTGTTCCTACCGCCATTGAATCAAGAATTTTGGGCAAATCTTCAACAATAAAATCTAACTCAATTTCCTCGGACTTATCCTCAAATTCTGATGTCGAAGTAACGTTGTGCTGGCACACCCGAGTCATCTCGATCAAATCGGCAATATATTCCTTGGCAATAGGGATATTATTGGAGATAAAACTAACTGGGTTGTTAATTTCGTGAGCTACCCCAGCTACAAGTTGACCAAGGCAAGCCATCTTTTCACTTTGAACGATTTGCACTTGAGCTTTTTTAAGATTATCCAAAGCTTGAGAAAGTTCAGCCGTTCGTTTTTCCACCCGTTTTTCTAAATCCTGCGCGAGGTGATGTAACGCTGCTTCTGCTGCGAGCCTGTCTTCAATTTCCCGTTTGAGAAGCAGATTTTGGTCGGCGAGAGTTTTAGTCAAAGAACGCAGCTTTAAATGGAGGTTGACGCGAGCTAACACCTCCTTTTGTTCAAAGGGCTTAGTAATGTAATCCACCGCCCCTAGATTAAAGCCTTTGACTTTATCTCCTATGTCAGACAGAGCCGTCATAAAAATTACCGAAATTTCGTTCGTCAACGGACTTTCTTTCAGGCGATGGCAGGTTTCAAACCCGTCAATTCCTGGCATCATTACATCTAACAGAATCAAATCAGGGTGACTATATTCAGCCTGTTCGATGGCAGTTGCGCCATCAGTTGCTACCAATATCTCCCATCCAAAACCCGCTAAAGCTTCAGAAAGCACGTCCAGATTGCTAGGATTATCATCAACGATTAAGATGCTACTTGTTTCCATATTTGCTGCCTTCATTCTTTTTCTATTCTGTGGGATGTAATAAACTCTTTGATTTTTTTGACCTGATAGCCTTGGGCTAACTGGCGCAGCTCAACAGCAAAGGACACAAATTTCTGATCCAATTTCTCTAGGTGCTCACTGCGCTTCACAATTCCTTTCACGTTGCCTCTCATCGCCAGTTCAAGTAGGAGTTCAATTTCTCCGGGAGGGGGCGCTACTACAGAGGTCGATTTAGAAAGTGATTGAGGATCTGAGGAAAAAGGAATAGTGCTGATTTTTTCATTCTTTCGTTCCTCATATATCCATTCAAGTTTTAAATACTTTTGCAATATCTCAAATAGCTCTTCTGCCTGCACTGGCTTACCGAGAAAATCGTTGGCTCCCCCCTCCAAGCTTTTATGTTGATCCGTAGCAAATACACTGGCAGATGAAGCAAGGATTGCCACGTCTTTATAGTGTGACAAATTTCGGATGCGGCGCATCATCTCAAAGCCATCTAACACTGGCATCACCAAGTCAGTGATAATCAAATCGAACTGAAACTCTTCTACTTTTTCTAAACCTTCTTTACCGTTTTTAGCTTCGGTTACTTCAAAGCCGAGGGGTTCCAGGAGATTGACAATGACCGAGAGGTTTTCCCATTTGTCATCCACAACCAAAACTTTCTGCTTTCTACCTTGGTAGCCAACCAGCTTTCTTTGCTTGGCAATCGCGGCTGTATTTGCCCAGTCTGCCGCTTCCCGTAAATCCAAATCTACCCAAAAAACACTGCCGACTCCTGACTGACTTTTTACTTGGATTGTACTACCCATGATTTCGACAATTTTCTGGCTAATTGTTAAACCGAGTCCGGTTCCTTCCGCCTGACGCTTGCTCTCTCCTACCTGTTCAAAAGGCAAAAATATTTTTTTTAATTGTTCGGGTGTCATACCAACGCCAGTATCTTCAATTTGAAACCGAATTTTGTGAATTAGTGAGGCTGGCTTTTGGTCATGGCTTTGTACCTTTTCACCTGTCCCGTTTTCCAGATGTTCTATCTTAAAAGTCACCCCTCCGCCGTCGGTAAACTTAATTGCATTGCTCAGTAAGTTAATTAGTACCTGTCGCAAGCGTTTCTCGTCAGCGTAGATGCCAGCCGGAATTTCAGAACTGGGTTGATAAACAAAAGCCATTCCTTTTTGTTCGGCTCGGATGCGGCAGATTTCCGCGACTCCCTGCAAAAAGGAAGGAAAATGGAAATCTTTCGCGTACAGTTCCAATTTCTGAGCTTCAATTTTAGCGAGGTCTAAGATGTCATTAATCAGGGTTAACAGGTGGGAACCACACTGGTGAATAATACTGATGCCTTGGATATCTTTCGGAGCCATAGTTGTTGAGCGTTCTAGGATTTGAGCGTATCCTAAAATTCCATTGAGTGGCGTTCTCAATTCGTGACTCATATTCGCTAAAAATTCACTTTTAGCTTGGTTGGCACTATCAGCGATTTGTTTGGCTTCGGTGAGTTCAGCGGTGCGTTCTTGTACTCGGATTTCTAGCTCGGAATTGGTCTTTGCTAGCGCATCAAAGGATTCGCGCAACTGTTGTGCCATAAGGTTGAAAGACTGACCCAGAATTTCTAGTTCTTCTACGCCTTTTACCTGCACATTTTTCTCTAAGTCGCCACTGGCGATCGCTCTAGAAGCTGCGCTCAAACGGAGAATCGGGCTGGTAATCCAGCGTGCGGTTAGGATTCCCAAAATGGTGGCCAGTGTTAAGGCTCCCAAACACAATAAAATGGTAGTCTGGGTATTGGCGTTAATTTGATCCATGAAATCGCTTTCTGGAACTACGACGACGATCAGCCAGTCCAACCCTCGGCTATCCTGAAAGGGCATAACTTGGAGGAATTCCCGCTGGCCGGCGATCGTAAAATCCAATTGCTGAGAGCTATTAATTTTAGTGAGGTCGCCAAAGTGTTCTTTTAAATGCGCTGTTGTCAGCCGGATTAAATCATCTGTGCTGTCTAAAGCATTCAGGCGATCGAGTTTGCCATTGTTGGTGATAAATGCTTCTTTGAGAGTTGAACTGCCTACTAGGAGTCCAGAACGTTCCATAATGAATGTCTGTCCCGATCGACCGATTTTTATGCTTTGCAGAAAGTCGCTGAGGAAAGAGATCAAAAAATTAGCAACGAATACTCCGCGCAGTTCGCCACTTTCGTCATAAACTGGATGTCCGGCAGGGAGAGAGAGCGTTTTCTGACCTGTAAGCGGAAAAATTTCGCTCCATGTGGGCCGGCCTAAGCGTACACTGTCTTTATACCATGAACGGCGGAGTATATTGTAGTTGCGGGAGACTTTTAAAAGCTTCGTTTGATTGCCTTTGCTATCAGATTCATAAATATGAAGTTCATTCCGATGCTCTTTGTCTGCTATTTTAAAAAATATTTGGCCATTCTCTTGGCGTTCAACGGCAATGAACTCTCCAGTTTTAGTAGCAAAACCCATCTGGGGCAGAGAAGGAAAGGCTTGAAGTTGCTCCCACAAATAGCGCTCCGTACTCTCCAATTCGTCTGGATTTAAGTATCCTAGTCGAATGGCATTGGCATTAAGTTGATTGACGCGAGGCGCTGTATCTAGGTATGTGTTGAGCTGCTGCTGGATGCGGGCCGTAATTTCACTCCGCAATTGGCTAGCAACTTCGTTGACTGCTTTTTGCCCGTTGCGTAAGGATAGCCAGCCTGTCAGCCCGACGGCGGCAAATATTTGCAAAACGAATGGGAATACTAAAATCAGGCGCAGGGACAGTTTTTTTTGAGAACGGTTTGACACAAAAGTGGTTGGAGAGGTGTGTGACATTGATTGGTGTTACTCCTGGGGTAACGAGTTGGCTGAAAAATCTAAGTGGAGAAGAGTGAAATGAGGCTGAGGAAATATATATAGAAAAGCAATCTATAAGAGTTAGTAAAAAGTTTGAGACAGTAACTTGCTTAAACAAGCATGGCTACTTACGTGTTTTCTGTGAGAGGGGTATAATAAGAGCTAACTCAAGATACTGACGCGCCTGATTTTTGCTAGCATTTGTAATTTTTTTTAGCTTTTAGGAAAGCCGTTAGCAATCATATCTAATACATTACTTGGTTTAGAGATATTTGTAGTATTTTTTAACTTTACTTTACAGATTGAGTCTAAAAAGTATCATTTCATCAAACTTGCATATATATTGATATAATATACGTCTAAAAAAATTGAGTCCTGTCGCTAAAAAAAATGACACGCCAGGCCGCTGAGAACCCTAACGGCGGTCTAACTAACTACTGCGCTGAATATTTGATGCACAGCCCTGCAGATGACACTTGTAGACAATGCCGATCGCACATGAAAGTTTACAATTTCAGCAAGTTTCATTTGCAGGAGTTACAGCAGGGTAATTGCTAATTGCTAATTGGGGAAGAAAAAAATAAGTAAAGCGGTGGAGCAGAGGGAATTATGATACAGGATATGTCTGAGAAATATTTTTTTAATTCAGGGAAATTATCTAAGCTTAATCGTGAATTTGGTATTAGAGGTAAACACATGGCTGGCAAGGATTTTAAGGTTCTTCAAATCCGAGAGGCTAGGGTTTGTCATCAGTTGATGTCAAGGAAGGGAAAGGAGAGGTACAGCCGACTAGAAGGATTTGATCGCCATGACAAGTCGCCGTTATGCCCTACGGGATTAACAGTGGGAAAGGATCAAAGATTTGTTGCGCGGAGGTGAAGGTTGTGTGGGTGGGACAGTCTGCTTACAATTGGTTGTTCGTGGAAGCGGTGTTGTACCGCTACCGAGGGGGCATCGCCTGGGGAGACTAGCCCTAACGCGGGGCTATCCGTTGCAGTTCTTTGGCTTGTTCTAAAATTTTCTCGAAGTCTTCTTCGCTCAACCGCTGGATGTAGTTGATTTTGAACTCTTCGAGGAAATCACACAGCAAGATTTGTATTTCTTGCCAGGTTTGCTGCTGTTGCAGTTCGGCTCCCAAAGCTTGCCCGAAATGTTGGACTAGCTGGCTTGAGAGTTTAGTACCTACGGGGTCTTCGCTGGCGATTTTGAAGGCCTCGTAGGCATCTTGGGGGCCGAGGGTGACTAATTTTGAGAGTTCTGCAACTAATTGCTGTGCTAGCTGTTCGGGCAGGTTTCCCATGCCGGGTACTTGCTTCCATCCTTGATAGAGGGGGGATTGTTTGAGGAAGGTTTCAATATTGTACCGGAGGAGGGCTTCTAGGTCTGGCTGGAGTTGGGGCAGGACTTTGTAGACGGTTATTTGGACTAGATGGGTGGCGATCGCTTCTATTTCATTGATATTGTTGATGTCTAGATAGCGCTGTTTTTTAGATTGAAATAGTTGACGCGCCAGTTCGCCTGTAGTAATTGATTGTTGCATCTGGTTGATGAGTTGAATTACTACTACTTCGGTCAATTCTTGGGCGAAGTTGGCGACGAAACCTCGGCTGATTTGGGTGCGTATGGGTTGGAGATCCGGCATTTTGGCTTGGTGGATGCGAATTGTGACGGGTAATATTCGCAACAGACGCCAGAATGGGAGCAGCAGGAAGATGTCGTACCATCGCCAGAGCATGGCTGATCGCCAAGTAACGCTGCGGTGGCGGCGGCTGATCAAGTAGGTACGGGCTAGAAATTCGATCGCGAATATGGCAATAAATGGCAGGTCGATTAGCCAGAAGTTATCGGTGAATTCGCCGTTGTCTCCGATGGCGCGGTAATAGTTGGTGGCGATTAATGGCTTGATTTTGGAGTCAAACCACTGGATTTCTTTTTGCCAGTCTTGTTTGTTTAAATAGTCTTGGCTCCAAAATCTTTGGAATGATTGTTTAGCGGAGTCTTGTGGATTCGGGACGCGATCGCGCATCCGGTCTTTGATTTTTTCTAGGGTGCCACTTTTTGATGCTACTCGAAAGGGATCTTCGTCGATCATTTTCGCGCTCAAATTGTTTATTTCCTGCAATTTGGCTGCTACTTGGGGAGAGGGCAATCCTGTTTGCACTACTTGAATTTTTAGTTCTTCTAAGGTTTCCAGATATTGCTGGGTGTCTCGGTGGGGTTTAATTCCTTTAAATGGGTCGTATACTTGAGTTAAAACTGGCAGTTGCCGGAGGTAGAAATCTCGCCCGGAGACGTAAGTTATGTCAAATAATACTAGGCTTAAATTTCCTAGGGCGACCAGTGCCATGAACCGCTCGAACCAGGGGACTTTTGGTGATTTTATGCGGGAGTTTGGAGTTTGAGAGGGCTGTAGTTTTGGTGTCACTGGCGGTTCCTAATTAAGTAGACCGATCGAAATAGATGTAACTGGTAATAGCTGAAAAAAGAAAACAGGGAAAACTGGCTACTTGTCGGGGATCGCTCGGATTGCGATCGCGGAAGCTAGTCTTTATTTTAACGTGCGTTTGTTGGGGAGTTTTGGATTGTTGATTCCGCCTGGTTAACTAATAAATTATGCTGCTAAAATATTAAAGCCCATCGAAGTTGACGGAAGCTGTGGCTCCCGTTAGTGTGCTTCTCTCTGGCAATAAAATTATATCTCAGGCGGAATCCTCAGTTTTTTTGGCGTTGCAGAGTTCACGGGGCTGGTAATAAATTACTATTTCTGTTTGAGCTGGTGGCTTTTTGACCGCTAAATCAAATGTATTGCACGGAGGGGAGTCTAAGGTTAGATGTGGACTTCGAGTTTGAGGTCAAACCCTCAAGAGAGTTATACTTGCTCAGGGGCAGTCTGGCGAGAGCGACCCCTCTGATCGCGAGGGTGGCTGTCGCCTCCGTAAGGTTCGAGGTTTCGCCTCTACAAAAACCAGCTCGCGATCGGACTCTTGAATAATATAAAACCCTTCCTACTAATTTTGTTCGCATTTTTTTAATATATGACATACTGCCTTAATCTCGATTGCCCAAGAGACAAGCGTCAGAACCCACCAGGCACAAACTATTGTCTTAATTGTGGTTCAAAGCTGCTGCTAAAAGACCTTTATGCAGCAACTGAACCGCTGCGAGATGGGGGATTTGGCAGGACTTTCCGAGCTGTTAATCATGGAAAATTTGAGGAATTGTGCGTGATTAAACAGTTGTCACCCCCTCAAGAATTTCAGCGGAAACCGGGTCATTTTAAAAAATATGTTCGACTGTTTGAACAAGAGGCAAGGCGGTTATACGAACTGAAGCACCCGCAAATTCCTCAGTTAATTTCTTATTTTGAGGAAGATGGGCGCTTGTATTTAGTCCAAGAGTTTATTGATGGCAATAATTTAAAGGATGAGTTAGATAAGTACGGTGCTTATAGCGAAATTAAAACTTGCGAACTGCTGTTAGATTTGTTGCCTTTATTGAAGTTTGTTCACGACCGAAATGTAATTCACCGCGATATTAAGCCTGAGAATGTGATCCGCCGAGCTCGCGATCGTAAGTTAGTGCTGATAGATTTTGGGGTTTCTAAACAGGTAGTAGCTGCGGCTCCGACCAAAACAGGAACTAAGTTGGGAACTCCTGGCTACGCGGCTCTAGAACAACGTCACGGTAGGGCTGTTCCTGCTAGCGACCTTTATAGTTTGGGGGTGACTTGTATTCGCTTGCTGACTTCTGTTATGCCTTATCTGGATATCTACGGCGACATTCACGATGACCTTTACGATCCGCTTGAAGGCCGATGGCTTTGGAGGGAGGCTTTGCCAAAAGGAACACAAATTAGCGAGGATTTAGGTCAGGTTTTGGATAAGTTGATTCAGGAATATGTTAAAGATCGCTACAAATCGGCTGTGGAAGTTTTGGATGCTTTAAAACCTCCTGTTGTTGTTGTCCCCGTGCTGGAAAAGTCGCAGCAGGCAACTGTTGTTAGTCCTTCGGTTCCGACTCAACCTGTGACTGATTCTCCGCTAGTTTCTGTGAATTTAGAGTCGGAAAAAGGTATTGATTATTCTCACTTGGCAAGGCTGCTGGCTGCTAAAAATTGGCGTGGTGCTGATGAGGAAACTTCTGTGAAAATGCTGGAGGTGATGCAGCAAAATTCACGGGGTTATTTGAGTGAGGAAGATATTAGGAAGTTTCCAGCTAAGGATTTGCAGACTATCGATCAACTTTGGGTGCGGCACAGTCACCGCAGATTTGGTTTTTCTGTGCAAAAGGGTTTGTGGCTCAAGTTGGGGGGAAAGCCTGGTGTTTATGATGCTACAGTCTGGGAGAAGTTTGGCGATCGAGTGGGCTGGCGGGTTAACAGCCAGTGGGTATACTATTCGGAGCTGAATTTTACTTCTAAAGCAAAGCCTGGACATTTGCCGGGGGGGACTGTTTTTGGGTGGGAAGGCGGGGTTTTGTGCGGTGTTTTGGGTTTGGGTGGGATCTGGTTTCTGCTGTCGCGACGGGATT
This sequence comes from Microcoleus sp. N9_A2, assembly GCF_036701775.1. NCBI lineage: Bacteria > Bacillati > Cyanobacteriota > Cyanophyceae > Oscillatoriales > Microcoleaceae > Microcoleus > Microcoleus sp. N9_A2. Next base: position 18,063 of record NZ_JAUBRH010000066.1, read on the forward strand.
TGTAGAAGGAAGGTAGAAGGTAGAAGGCAGAATTTATTAGTCAGGCTGCACCCCAAGCGAAGTCGAAGTGTTAGTCATGAAATAGTTTTGAGTTAGGAATTAAAGAGTTAACAAGTTTTGAGTTTAATCATCTGTTATGTAGAAAATAGCTCTAAAAAAAGCGAAAAATAAGATATAATCCCAAACCCTTTTTTTTGTGCTATGTTCTTAGAGAAGGGCAAGTTTGCAAAGTCAAAAGCCAGTCCTCGGCGGTGGCCAACCATGGGGACTGGCTTTTGCTCCAATTTACCAAGGAGATTTATCTAGTATGTTGCAAGAAAAACGTCTCAAGCCGTGGACTATAGTTCGCTCGCTTCCAAATGTGGAAAAGGTGGTTGTGGGTGAGTTTCGCAGTTGGTCTGATGCAGACGGTCACTTGAAAATTCTCAAGCGGATGGTACCGGCGGATCGATTGAGTGTTGTGTTCGATCCGGTAGTTCAAGCGTAACGTCGCTGGTAAATTGATCAGCGTGCGATCGCTCTTTGAGCTAAGCGATCGCCTATTTTTTTACATATTTTTTTTACATAAAAAATGCGACCGCTAAACAGGCGATCGCAACTTGAATCATTGTCCTTAACTGCGGCGAATTTCAGTAATTTGGTCGGCAACATCCAAAATTCTTTGCGGCATGGATGGCCCGGTAAAAATCATATCCAAATGATGCGGCTTGTTGTCAATCAATGCCACCACTTCGGCTTCGGGAATCAAGCCCAAATTAACCGCTAAACTCAATTCATCGAGAATAACTAAGGCATAACGGCCTTCGCGCACCGCCTTTTGAACATACTCCCACAATTGTTCGATCGATCGCGTCTCCAGCTCATCTAAATCGGCATTATCAATGCAGCGTGACAAATCGCAGCGCACCCAATCTAAATTTTGCCCCAGCCGCACCGGATGCTGGTGCCCTTGATTAATTCCCCCTTTGAGGAACTGCACTGCTAGCACCGGAGCTCCCTGTCCTGCAATTCTGAGGGCCTGAGCCATGACACTGGTAAAAAAGCAGCGATGCGGGCCTGTAAAGACTTGCACCAGTCCTTGAACTGTGTAGGGCAAGCTGTGGTTTAAATTTAGTTTAGGGGTTTGTAACTGAGCAACCATAGGGCAATATTTAATCAGCAACTAAGTCTTGAGTGCAGCTCCGACCTTGGCGTGGCTGAAGCCTGCTTGACAATATATAGTGTACGGGGCCGAGTGCACATCGGATCGAACACTATATATACAAGTTGTCAAAAGCTCGCGGCAGTGGCATTCGCAGTCGTTTGTTCGATTTTTGAACTCAATTAGCACTTAGGCAGAAACGGGGTTTTTTACCAAAATACGCTGTGGAGCTTGACATTTATACAGTTATAGAGTGAAAAACCAAGGTGATGAGAGTCTTGCTGTGTCCAGGGCTTTTAAGAAAAGGTACGCACATCGCGTAAAATTTGAATGTCGCGGCACTAGGAGCAGAGACTGTGAGAGTGGTGATTCTGGGAGGGCCAGGAGCGGGGAAGGGAACTCAGGCTGAACTACTGTGCAGCAATTTGAGCCTTCCTTTGCTGGCTGTGGGGGACATTCTACGGGAGGCGATCGCAGAAGACACAGATTTAGGCAAGCTGGCGGTGTCTTATGTCGAAAGAGGGGAATTAGTTCCCGACGCAACTATGATTCAATTCTTTCGTCGCCGACTGCTGCTGTGGGATGTCTTTAATGGCTGGGTGTTGGAGGGCTATCCGCGAACGGCTTTTCAAGCTGAGGAGTTGGATTTTTTATTAGAGGATTTGGCGCAGGAGCTAGATTGGGCAGTTTGGCTGAAAGTGCCGATCGAGGTTTTGCTCAGCAGGTCGATCGAGCGCGATCGATCGGATGACCATCCTGAAATTTTACAGCGTCGGCTCGATTTGTTCCACGAACGCACTATTCCTCTTTTAGAGTATTACGAATACCGCAACAAACTGTTAACTGTGGATGGCGATCGCTCCCCAGAACAAGTCCAGCAGGATCTTCTCAAATTGATCGAGGCTAAGGGCCAATCGTCATAAGATTTTAGATTTTAGATTTTAGATTGAATGACTGCATATTTACCGCATCAAAAAAACCGGAAGATTAATACCAAATTTTAAAGTTTTAATGCCTAATTACCCATTACCAATCACCTAAATATTATGTCTTTCCAACGTCCCGATGGCAGACAACCAAATCAAATTCGTCCGATTAGTTTCGATCGACAGTTTACCAAATTTGCTAGCGGTTCTGTACTGGCAAAAAGTGGCGATACTCAGGTACTTTGCAGCGTTACAATCAAGCCGGGAGTGCCTAGATTTCTGGAGAATACCGGACAAGGTTGGCTAACAGCGGAGTACCGAATGTTGCCGGGATCTACGCCGCAGCGACAAGAACGGGAATTTATGAAGTTATCGGGACGCACTCAAGAAATTCAGCGGTTGATTGGGCGCAGTTTGCGATCGTGCTTGGATATGCAACTATTGGGAGAACGCACAATACTTGTCGATGCGGATGTTTTGCAGGCAGACGCGGGGACTCGCACAACTTCAATTACTGGCGGGTTTGTGGCTGTAGCTGATGCTTTGAACAAGTTGGTGCAAAAAGGTGATTTAGTGCGATCGCCCATTATTCGTCAAGTGGCGGCCGTGTCTGTCGGACTTTTGGAAGGCGAGCCGTTTTTAGATTTGAATTATCTTGAAGATGTGGCGGCTGAAATTGATTGTAATGTGGTAATGAATGGAGATTTGAACATCATCGAAATTCAGGGAACTGCGGAAGAGGGAAGTTTCAGCAGGAGTCAGTTAAATCAAATTTTGGATGTGGCAGAAATAGGGATTCAGGAATTGTTGGAGGCTCAGCGGCAAGCTTTGGTTTAGATAATTCGGCGGTTGAAACCGCGTCTACACAAACGAAGTTCGCCTTCGCGGACTAAGAGGGTGTTTGTATATCCAAAACTAAACTTCGTCGCTCTTACCTATTGCCTTTCGCACTTTCTCAACTTGGTTAGGTGCTTCCATTTCATTGAAGAGTCGAATCGCCTCTTGAAACGAAGTCTGACTCTTCTCGGTGTCACCCATCTTTTGGTAAGTTAAGGCAAGTTGATAATTAGCCTCAGCTAGATCGCATTTTGCGCCGATTTTGTCTAGCAATTCGATTGATTCTGAATGATGGGAAAGCGCTGTTGCAAATTCTCCCTGTTCTCGATAAAGCTCTGCTAGACCACTTAAAGCTTTAGCCTTAACCTGAGTGTAGTGAGTTTTTTCGGCAAATGCGATCGCTTGGCGGAACATTTCAAAAGATTTTTCAGTTTTTCCTAAATTTTTATAGGTTAGACCCATAAACAATAAGCTATATCCTCGACTCCAAGAACTATAATCTATTTGATCAATCACTACTTGCGCTTGTTGTGCATAGCTCAAAGCGATATCTTTAAAGCCTAAACATGAGTTCAAAAATGCTAAACAATATAAATAGTCGTGCTCATTCTTATATAAACCATTTTCGGAATTGTTATGGTTATTACAAAGAAATTCTATTTCTTTAAAAAAATTGATAGCTTCTTCAAGTTCCCATAAGTCAATTTTACAAAGCCCTCTATTAATTAAAGACCAAGTTTTTAGCCTTTTTGCACGAAAATATATTAAAGGGCTTAAATTAATAGATAAAAGGGTGCGTTGCGCTGCTTTAAATGATAAATTGTGATATTCTATTGCTGGGTTTATACCTCCTGTTAGCCAGTATAAATCCCCTAACAAATTATACATAATGCTCAATATATCATTATTTTCAACTTTGCTAATAATGGAATTAATGGAGTAAATCATGGGTTGTAACAAACCCAACCTATTAAACGAAGACCCCAGAGGTTCTCCATTTCTCCAACTGGTATCTCTCCTTCTCGCAATTACAGATCCAGCTTGCTCAAAGTCATTAATCTCTACACAGTGATAGTAAGCCTCAAAAGCCCTCAGTGCATCTTCTACCGTTTCAACAGTCTTAGCACTATCCGTCCAAAACTCTGCTGCTTTGCGATTCGCCTCTTCCCAATCTTCACTTGCTCTCAGCCGCGCGATCGCCTCTTCCCGAATCATCGGATGCAACCAATATCCTCCATTAAACTCTACCAAAGAGCGATTTCGCAAAGATTCAATCACCCGTCTGCGCTGTCCTTCAGGCACCTCCCACAACAAACACAATAATCCCTCAGTCGGGACAGCCGGCACATCCTGATAGCGATAGCATCCCAAACGGCAGAGGAGGTGATAAGCTTCTGAGCTAAGTTTTTGCAGGCGATCAAACTGACTGGTTACTAAGTTTTTTAAGTCAGTCTTAACCAACGGATCGCCACTATTCTCGCGCCAATAACCTACCATATCTCCATCAAAATCTGCTTGAATTGCACCGCAGAGGATACCCATTGCTTTCGCATTTCCTCCATAGGCTTTGTTCATCGCGTTCAGTGTGGGAATATCTATATTAATATGGCGACTGATAAAAACTTGCTGCCACCCTTGCTCATCCAATCCGGGCAAGGAATAGTGAGCAACATTTACATCAGGTTCGCACAGGCGATCGCGGCTGGTTATCAGCGTCACAGACTGCACTGTTGCATCAGCCAAAACTCGCAACAATTCAACATAGCGGCGATGGGGTTCAATAAATCTGCCTTGTCCATCTAGTGCGGGTTCTAAGTTATCAATTAACACGCCTATTTTGCGAGTTTGAAGTTGCCGCTTTAGCCGCCGCAACATTTCCCAAAACTCTCGCCCTGGTTCTTCGTCAAAGTCTTGTTTCAGCCATCCTTCAATTACACTCTCTACAAGTTGGATGTTCTCTTTTTCCTTGGCCATCTGGAGGTGTATCACTAACTCAAAACCCTGAGAGTTGAAGTATTCCTCGGCCAACTTCGTTTTACCCACACCGCCCGCAGCTTGGATGACGATGATTTTTGCGCCTTGGTTGATATGGGTGTTGAGGCGGGCGATCGCCCCTTCGCGTCCCACAAAATTCTGGTTTGGTACTGAGGGATGTGCGATCGGCCCTTCACCTGCTGCAAAATCGGGCTCTGGCTGCTGTCGCAAATAGTGGCGGATCTTTGGCAGCCAGGAGGACTTATTGATCGGTTCCAATTCTCCCATTGCAAAGGCGATCGCCTCACCAATGTCCGCGCTGACTCGTTTGGCAGTGCTTTGGCTGTAACCACTCTCCTTCGCAGCATCCTCGATCGTCTTGCCCTGCAAAAACTGATCGATCAGACTGCACTGGGCATCAGTTAAAGGACGATTTTGAAAATCTGACAAAGCTTTTTTGACCCAGTTGACCATTGCTGTGCGATCGTCGCTCATATACCAAAAGATACTTTTTAAAGTTGCTTTAGTGTAGCGTCACAACCGTTGCCATTACAAGGTTTTTGGTAAAACAAGTTTGACCTTTGTGGACTCACTTCATGGCAAGGAAAGACCAAATGATACTTTTTAGTGCAAAAAAGACTCATTCGCTTTTCCGCTAGTCACCCGATCTATACCAAGAGCCAAAACCCTTGTCAATTGTGAATATTAGGTCTCGGAACATACTTTTTTATCTTTTAAAAATTTTAATAGGGCGATCGAAAAGTATTAATAGTTTTCTATAAACTTGATACAAAAAAGACTAGCTAAGTAAAAAATAAGTCGATATCGTAGAACCTAATCGAGCAAGAATTATTGTGAAGAGCAATATTCTTACTCATTATCACTCTGGAATCAACTTTGTTTGAGTTTGTCTCCTCAAGCATAAGCCATCACTTTTAGGATTTATTTCTGTCAGGAAGTATCGAGTTTCATAGCTTTTGCTTCCTGCTTCAAATTCACTTGATTGGAGCTTGCAATATGTCACTGCCTACAAATGATAATGATTGGGATTTGCGAAGTGGCAGCAGGGATTATTTTGACAACAACCCTGCAACACCTAGTTGGTCGAGAAACCAGGATGCGTCACCCGCTTTGAGGGATGTTGCCAGTAAACTCGGCCAAGCACTTGGCGTTCCAACCAACAACGGTTTCTTAGGACTTTCAGGAGGCTACATTTATGAAAAGTCTTCTGCATACAAAGGGGCCCATGCAGGGATGGATTTCTCCGCAGGTATAGGAACTCGCATCAATGCTGTTGTTTCAGGTACGATTGAGAACGTTTCCAACCAAGGAAGTGGTGGTTCCTTCATAGCTGTTCGTGGCACCGATGGGAAGCGCTGGATCTATGGTCATGTGAGTAACTCGCGGGGACTAGCCCCAGGACAAAGCATTCAAGCTGGTCAAGAGGTTGGCAAGGTTTTCAATCAAGGCAACAGCTCACACCTTCATCTAGAAGTTCACACCGACTTCTCTGCCCCAGTAACCGGCTTCTTCCAAAATAGCGGCAACCCTGCTAGCATTGCAGTCTTACAGCAAAAGACGATGAGTCCACTCCAGGCATTTGCCAGCATCGGCGTTGTGACACCCCCGCCTTCAGGCGGCACAGTTTTCACGGGTGGGCCGGGCAATGACACCCTCAACGGGCGGAACACCAACGACACTTTGATTGGTAATGCTGGCAACGACACCCTCTACGGTGAAGCAGGTAACGACTACCTGAACGGTGGTGCGGGCAACGACTACCTCGATGGCTATGCCAGCTTCAATAGCCCTGATTTCGACACCTTAGAAGGAGGGACTGGGGCTGATACCTTCGTTCTGGGGAATCGGAGTCAGGGGATGTTTTACCAGGGCAACGGTCAAGCCACGATCGCAGACTACAACTTCCGCGATGACTATATCCAGTTGCGCGGTAATGCCAGTCAGTATCGCCTCACCCGTCAGGGCAATGACACGCTCATACAAACTACAGGCGGAGACACGCTAGGTGTTGTCAAAAATGTGCCTGACCTGAGCTTCACAGTCACATCTTCCCGTCGCGACTTTCAGTTTGTTTAACTTGCTTGTGCGTCTACAACAAATAGTATCTTCGGCAAAATTGGAAACCTGTGACAGGGTGTAGCGCTAAATGCTTACACCCTTTTTTCTGATTACAGGATTTGAGACGAAAATTTACTACTTGTGCTATAATTTAATAAAAATCTTTGTAATTACCAATTGCTAAGATAATGCAAGCTGAAAAAATATCAATTTCCCTATCACAATCGCTACTACAGTTTATTGAAAGCTACAAAATTGCTAAAGGATGCAACTCGCCCTCCCAAGTAATAGAAGTCGCTTTAGAATTGTTGCGGAATCAAGAACTAGAATCTGCTTACCGACAAGCATCCAGTGAAGTAGACTCCGCTTGGGAGCTAACAGTTGCCGATGGATTGACAGATGAAACGTGGTGAAATTTACTACGCTAATCTAAGTCCTACGGTTGGTTCTGAGATAGATAAACGCCGTCCCGTATTGGTGGTGAGCAATGACGCTAATAACCGTGCTGCCAATACAGTTACAATTCTACCAATTACCTCTAATGTAACCCGCGTCTACCCTTTCGAGGTGTTGCTAAATCCAGAGGATAGCGGTTTATCCAAACCTTCTAAAGTACAAGCCCAGCAAGTACGGACAATTTCTAAACAGCGAATCACCAGCCGCGATGCAGTGGGAAGTTTGAGTGAGGAAATTATGCAGTTGGTAAATGCTGCTCTCAAACTGCATTTAGATGTCGATTAACTGTGATATATAGGCGTTTTTTTTCGTGGCACGGGCGTCCCGCCTGTGCGATCGATCGGCTAAAAAAAGAGCGTGAAGCGGATCTATCCCGTAGAGAATCGCCCTTTCATTCCCCTGACTGAATTTGACTCCTCACCCACTGCCTAAACCCTCGAATTATCGACGTTTCCCCCACATCTTTTTGCGTTTCCAAAAATCCCATAATCTCAGATGGCGACAAAAAAAGAAAGTGAGCAGAAACCTCCCGTTATACATATTCCTGACCTTCTAACTGATAGAATATTAAACGCGAACCGTCATAACGCCAAACCTCTGGCACGCCCAAACTCGCATACAATTCCATCCGGTTAATAGAACTGCTAGTGATGTCAATCTCGATTACTAAATCAGGCGGTGGATCTTGATTCAAGTTGATTTGATTGAGGCTGCGGACAATTGCCTCATTCTCGATGTAGTAGCACTGATCCGGTTCTAATCCCCGTTCTAAATCCTCGCGCCTGCAAGTCAGAGAACCCAAGCTGCGAATTTCTACATTTAACTCTTCTGTTACTGTTTCTACAAAACGTCCTAAGATTTTTTTGTTCCCCTCATGGGGTGCTGATGGAGTCATAATTTCTAAAGTACCTCGATCGTAAGTCAAACGAATTCCCCGCTGTTGGGCTAACTCGTTTACCAGAGATTCGTAAGTCTGCCAACTAATATTTTTCAGCACAACTCCCGGTTGTGAGGTTTGAATCAGGGTGGCTGTCATGGCTACCTGCTTGCTTTTTAGCTTATTTATTAAATCTTAGCAAAACTCAGCTTTACGAAACGCACTGAGGGGGTGAGAACGCCTCTGAAACTTTGATTATAAGAGCATTAAGGCTGCTGAACGACGAAAAAGATAGGGGATTATTGACAGGTTTATTCACTCAGAGGATCGGTAGCGATCATCCCACCGAAATAGTCCTGCACCCACATCGAGGCCAGAAACCGGGTTTCTTCGTAGATTTCTAGTTGAGAATCTGCGATTTTTCAGAGAAACCCGGTTTCTTCGCGTAACTCCCACCAAATCAAAATATTCCCAGTGTCTAAATATAATTAAAATTTGTTAAGATTAACTCGACCTCAGCGCCGGCATCCCATCCGCCGCTAAACCTGCCCTTCCCCAGTCCCCACAACAATGCTGCGACTCGAACACATCAGTAAAATTTACCCCACAGGCGTCGTACTCAAAGATGTCACCTGGGAAGTCAAACCGGGCGATCGCATCGGCTTAGTCGGCGTTAACGGTGCCGGTAAATCCACCCAACTCAAAATCATCGCCGGCGAAATCGAACCCACAGCCGGCGAAGTTATTCGCCCCGCCAGCTTGCACATCGCCTACCTCTCCCAAGAATTTGAAGTAGATCCGACTCGCACCGTCAAAGAAGAATTTTGGCGTGCCTTCAGCGAAGCCAACGAAGTCCACGAATCTTTGATGGAGGTGCACCGAGAGCTCGAAGCCGCCACCCCAGAAAATCTCGACGACATGATCCACAAAATGGATCGGTTGCAACGACAATTTGAAGGCTTAAATGGCTACGGTTTAGAAGCCCAAATCGAGAAAATTTTACCAGAAATCGGATTTGAGCAAGAAGATGGCGATCGATTAGTCAGCGCCTTCAGCGGCGGCTGGCAAATGCGGATGAGTTTGGGCAAAATTCTCCTCCAAAAACCCGACATCCTGCTGCTAGACGAACCTACCAACCACCTCGACTTAGAAACGATCGAATGGCTGGAAGTTTACCTCAAAGGGCTGACAACCCCAATGGTAATCGTATCCCATGACCGAGAATTTCTCGATCGGCTCTGCACCCAAATCGTGGAAACCGAACGCGGCGTTTCCAGCACCTACCTCGGCAATTACTCATCCTACCTGCTGCAAAAAGCAGAAGCCAGAGAAGCCCAACTCAGCGCCTACGAAAGCCAGCAAAAAGAACTCGACAAACAGCAAGCCTTCGTAGAGAAATTCCGCGCCAGCGCCACTCGCAGCACCCAAGCCAAAAGCCGCGAAAAACAATTAGACAAAATCGAACGCATTGAAGCCCCCACCGGCGGCTTAAAAACCTTGCATTTCCGCTTTCCCCCCGCACCCCGCAGCGGCCGCGAAGTAGCAATAATTGAAGATTTGGTTCACACCTACGGCGACAAAATCCTATTCTTGGGAGCCGACTTATTAATTGAAAGGGGCGATCGTATAGCCTTTCTCGGCCCCAACGGCGCGGGCAAATCCACCCTGCTGCGCCTGATTATGGGTTTAGAAAAGCCTTCTGAAGGTACAGTCAAATTGGGAGGCCACAACGTCATTCCCGGTTACTTTGAACAGAATCAGGCAGAAGCCTTAGATTTGAATAAAAGCGTGATCGAAACCATTCACGACGAAGTACCCGACTGGAAAAATGAAGAAGTTCGGACTTTGTTGGGGCGGTTCTTGTTTACCGGCGAAACAGTATTCAAACAGGTGGGCGCTTTAAGCGGCGGCGAAAAAGCCCGTCTAGCTTTAGCAAAAATGCTGCTGGAACCGGTGAACTTGCTAATTTTGGATGAACCGACAAATCACCTCGACATTCCGGCGAAAGAGATGATGGAAGAAGCGATTCAGAATTATGACGGTACGGTAATTATCGTTTCACACGATCGCTATTTCATCTCCCAAGTAGCTAACAAAATTGTCGAGATTCGGGATGGAGAATTTCGCCCTTATTTGGGAGATTACCATTACTATCTCGATAAAATAGCTGAAGAAAAAGAGCTAGCCAAGTTAGCAAAAATTGAAGCAGAAAAAGGAGCTAAAAAAGCCGAAAAAGAAGCGAAGAAAAAAGCTGCTGCTAAGCAAAAATAAACTTGCAACCCTCGCAGATAAACCTTAAATTCGCGTTTATCTGCGTGCATCTGCGGTTAAAAAAGAATCTGATTCTTAACTAACCCAAAATTCGATTAATCATTTGATTCGCCTGGGACTCGTAACTCCCACCAAACAAATTAAAATGATTTAAAATGTGATACAGATTATAAAGAGTTGTGCGTTCTTCATACCCTGAATCCAAAGGCCAAACCTGATTATATCCCCGGTAAAACTGCGCCGGAAATCCACCAAATAGCTCAGTCATCGCCATATCAACTTCTCTATCTCCAAAATATGCCGCCGGGTCAAAAATCACAGGTTCTCCCGCAGATGTCACCCCCGCATTTCCCCCCCACAAATCCCCGTGCACTAGCGAGGGTTGAGGTTTATAACCAGCTAACAATTCAGGAATCATCTCTAATAAACGTTCCCCTTGTGGAAAATGACCGCCCCGACGCCTAGCCACTTTTAACTGATAACCAATCCGATGTTCTGCCCAAAATTCTGCCCAATTTGCCGTCCAATTATTAATTTGCACCGTTGAGCCGATCGTATTATTAATATCCCACCCAAAAACTGCCCTCAATAAGCCCGAATTAGGCTCTTCTCCCCCCCTTAGCAAGGGGGTGGTGGGGGGGGTGTATTTGTGCATTTCGGCGAGTTTTCGCCCCATTTCTTCCCAATGTCGATCGCCCCCGCGACTTCCCAACTCCAGCCATTCCAGCACAATATAAGCTGAATTCCCCTCAGTTCCCCAGCAAATCAGCCCAGGTACTCGAATCGTCTGGGTTGCCCACATTTGCTGCAAACCCAAAGCCTCGGCTTCAAACATCGCAATTTGGGAAGCTTGATTGATTTTCGCGAAGTAAGCGCGGGAACTGCTGCTAATAGAATAGCCTTGATTGATGCAGCCGCCGCTGACAGAATGGCGATTGTCAATAGAAAATGTTTCTCCGGTTGTTTCACAGATGTGCGCGGCAATTTTGTCCCACATAGCATCAAATCGTTTTGAGGGTTGGGGGCGATCCGAATTAGTTTAACAGGTATGGCAACTTAATCCGCAAAAACAACACATCCCCTATCTGAAGGTCAGAAAGAGGCTTTGTTTATGTAAAATATAATCCAGGCATCGAGCTATTTTCTCAGGCAGTGACCCGCCAAATATCTTCGCCACCGCAGCGTTTAACAACCGAGTTCGGGATGGAATCGGAGTGGTGCCACTGCGTCATAGACACTACCGAAAAGCTGTAAGGGTAGAACCCTGAAGACTGCATAGAATTAAGTCATCAAATACCATCAAA
>NZ_JAUBRH010000067.1:0-29811 GCF_036701775.1 Microcoleus sp. N9_A2
ATGTTTCCTATTTTATGACACTTTGTGTACTCTGCTTACTTTTTTTTCTCTGCTACCCCTACTTATTGAGCGGATACTATAATTTCATTCAAATGATGGTGAGTAGTGACCCCACCGCTTCTATTGAGAGCAATATTTCTTGTTTTAAGTTCGTATTCTTTTCCTTCAGCATCAATAGCATCGTTTCCTTCTCGTCCAGGCGATATCCGCAGCCCTAAAAGGATTAATAACTGTAAAGTCTATCCCCCGTTATCTTGAAAAATATCCGCAATACCATATTCACTAGCCAGATTTTGCAATTCTTGGATGCTTTTCATCGCATCTTCTAGCCGTTTAGCATCTGAACTGCGTTCGTTTTCTGTAGTAATAGGCTCTTCAACCGGCTCCACTACCGAAGGAGAAACTGGCTCAGCTATCAGGGTATTAAGGATAGCCGTACTTTCACCGCTTTGGCTAAAACTTAATAAATAACTAGCTGGTACGTCTAGAGCTTCAGCGAGATTCAGAATGACTTCAAAGGATGGCGATCTTTCACCCCGCTCCAATAAACTGATATAGTCAGTAGTCTTATCTGCGAGTTCTGCTAACTCCTCCTGTGTCATCCTTTTTTCTCGGCGCAACTGACTTACTTTGGCCGCAAACAGTTGTCTAGCTTCCTTGTAATTCATACCCTTTACCATTTACAAAAACGTACTGACAGTTCGATTTTTGAATGGTACGAAGAATTTACATTTTAAAGAAGGTACTGAGAGTACGGGTTTACTCGTACTTTCAGTACGAGTTAAGCTAGAATTACCATAAAATCGATCGCACTCTGTATTTTGTAACTTGCAATAATGTTCAATTAGATATGAGTAATATTTTGCCCGCCCCAGTTTATAGCACCAAGTACGGTCAAGCTTATCTGGGAGATTCTTTTCATCTGCTCAATTCTCTTGCTAGTAATTCTGTTGATTTGGTGATGACATCCCCTCCTTTTGCACTACAACGTAAAAAAAGTTATGGAAATGAAGACCAAGACTTATATGTTGACTGGTTACTGGGATTTGCACCGGAAATTAAAAGAGTTCTCAAGGACACGGGAAGTTTTGTGATAGACCTTGGCGGTGCTTATCAAAAAGGGATACCCGTAAGGTCGCTGTATAATTACCGCGTGCTTATTAGGTTATGCGACGAGTATGGATTTAAACTTGCTCAAGAGTTTTTCTGGTTTAATCCTTCAAAACTTCCATCTCCTATAGAGTGGGTGAATAAACGGAAAATTCGGGCAAAAGACTCTGTTAATCCTGTTTGGTGGCTTTCCAAAACGAATCAGCCTCAAGCAAATATTACTAAAGTTAAAGTAGAGTATTCTGAGAGAATGAAAAAACTCTTGAAAAATGCTGATGAATTTTATACTCCCAAGGAACGTCCTTCCGGTCATCAGATTAGCGATAAATTTGCCAAAGATAATGGAGGCGCTCTACCATCTAATTTGCTAGAATTTTCTAATGCCGATAGCAATTCTCAATACCTGCGCTTGTGCAAAGAGATTAATGTTAAGGTGCATCCGGCACGTTTCCCCAAAAAGTTACCGTCATTTTTTGTCAATTTTCTTACTGAACCGGGAGATTTAGTAGTAGATATTTTTTCTGGTTCTAATACGACTGGTCACGCAGCAGAAGAACTATCAAGAAAGTGGATTAGTTTTGAACTAGAAAAACAATATATTGCTGCCTCAACCTTGAGATTTTTACCTCAAGAATGCTTTGACAAAGCCGATGAAATATATAACAAGCTTTTGACAGAGGAACCATCGGGATTTATATTACCTCAGAGTCTGCTACTGTTTGATATCAATAATTATTGTTGTTAATGTTGTTAAATCGCCGATTATTGAGTTTGCCGTAATGAATAAATTACCAAATAAATACATACATTTTTATAAGTGGCTATGGTCTTTGGTGAAATTTTGGACGATCGCCTACATCGTCTCTTGTATACTATTGTTTAGCCTGCAAACTCGTCTGATTTTTGACCCAACATCTGCGATCGCCAAAACACCGGATGCTTTCAATGTCCCCTACGAAGAGGTTTGGTTGCCAGTTAACGGGCGATCGCCCAAAACCGCAAAAACAGAGAAAATTCACGGTTGGTGGCTGCCAACCGCCAATCCACAGCCGCTAGGAACTCTATTGTACCTGCACGGCAAGGGCTTTAACATCGGTACGAATATCAATCAATCTTACCAGTTTCGACAATTGGGTTTTTCTGTATTGCTGATAGATTACCGGGGTTACGGGCGCAGTCAAGGCAGTTTTCCCAGCGAAGCTCGGATATATGAAGATGCAGAAACAGCTTATAATTATTTAGTGAAAGAGCGGCAATTGTCGCCCAGCGAAATTTTTTTGTACGGTCATTCACTCGGAGGTGCTGTTGCTGTAGAATTAGCGATCGCACACCCTAAAGCTGCGGGCTTAATTGTTCAAAGTTCGTTCACTTCCATGCTGGATATGGTAGAACGCCAAAGTTTGATGTGGCTGTTTCCGGTGCGGCTGCTATTGACACAAAAGTTTGATTCTTTGAATAAAGTTAAATTGCTCAAAATTCCGGTTTTGTTCGCCCACGGAAGCGCTGATACTTTGATTCCCGCTGCGATGAGTAAAAAGTTGTATGCTGCTTCTGGTGAACCCAAGCAAATTTTGCTCGTTGTGAAGGCTAAACACAATAATGGAGATGTTTTTTTTAACAGCAGCGAATACCGCCAAACTATTGTTGATTTTGCAAAGCAATATAGAATTAAATGAATAAGGTGTTTTTAGAACCGATCTGAAATCTGGACTTACGAATCAAGACCAAAGAAACCGGGTTTTTCACTGATATTAAAGGCTATGATGCAATCTTTTTGTAAAAAACCCGGTTTCTGCCTCCACGACTATAAATGCAGATTACACGTAATCTCTGTAAATTATTTCTACCTTATCTCCAAATTGTAGCTGCAAAACGGATTGAGCGCTGCCGCCATTAACGGCAATTTCTAGCCAACCGTCAGAACCAATTATGGCAATTAATTCACCGGGATTGCTGTCGCTGTAGGTTTTACCGCTGGGGATGCGAATTGCATCAGAACTATTGCTAATTGTCAATGACCAATTGTTACCTATAATGCAATTATTGGGGATATTAGTAATTAGGTTGCCGAAACGATCGACATATTGAACAAAACCTGTCGCACCTGTGGCTGTAACGGCGCAATTTGGTATCTGTAGCTGCACTAAACTCGCAGGGCGTACCGCCCTTCCCAACTCTTCCAGCGGCACCCCGATCGCCAAATGAGCACCCACTGCTGCGAAAATATCGCGACCGTGAAAAGTGCTGCTGGGTTGGGGCGATCGCCAATATTGCGAATTCGTCAACTCCACAGCGGCGATCGCACTTTCGCGACTCAACACCCCGCTAAACAACCCGTTATCGGGCCCGACAAGGAAGCAATTAGCACATTTCACCGCCACCGCGCGTCTGTTGCTACCCACGCCCGGATCGATGACAGCAATATGTACGGTTTCTGGCGGAAAATAAGCAAAAGCAGCCATCAAACAAAACCTCGCCGCCGCAATATTTTGCGAGGGTATTTGGTGCGTAATGTCAATCACTTTTAACTGCGAGTTAATTTGGGCGATCGCACCTTTCATCACTCCCACATAAACATCGCTCAATCCAAAATCCGTCAGTAGAGTTATAATTCTATTTTTAGACATATATCCAAAGGTAAGAATATGGTAGCGCAGTGGGAAAATTTTCTGCAAAACTTGGGAGAATGGCACGGTTCCTTCACTCAGCTATCAACGCGAGGAGAGGTACTTCAAGATACTCCTACCATTATTTCTCTCGAAGGTTTGAATGACAACAAAACCGTGCGATTGAAACTCCGCCGCTTCTCGCCAAATCCTAGCGGTGTCGGCGAACCGGAAGTCAGCGAACTTGTTCGAGAATATCAGAGTTTGGGACGAGATATCCTGTTTTTTGAGAATGGAAATTTTTGTCAGGGTACTATTCAATTAGCGCCTTATTCTGAGTCTGGTGCCGAGTTTGGTTTTATCTACAATTATCGCCGATTGCGCTTCGTTCAGCTATACAATACCGACGGCAATTTATCCAAACTTACCTTAATTCGGGAAAAGCAGCTTGATAAAAATGTCTCCGAACGTCCGCCTTTAACTGTTGAGGCTTTGCTAGGAGAGTGGCAGGGCGAGGCCGTGACAATGTATCCAGATTCGCGTTCTCCTGATTCCTATTCTACCAATTTACAATTGCATTTGGAAAGTAGCGATCGCCTAATTCAAAAAATTACTTTTGGCAACAATGCTAATGTTATCAGTTCTAGCGGCAGCATTGACAGTTCTGTGATTAATTTTAACGAAGGTTCAACACCAGTGCAAGTTTTGCTGCTTCCCGATGGCGGTTCTTGCACTTGTCCGGTGAAAGTTGAACTCAGAAAACCTATATTTTTTGATGCCGGTTGGTTGGTAGAACCTGACTTGCGATTTCGGATGATTCGCAGTTACAATGACAAAGGTGAATGGGTCAGTTTGACTTTAGTTACTGAACGGAAAATTAGTTATTAATTTCGTAGGGGCGGGTTCACCAACCATCTTTAATTCCCATTCCAAATATTGATAAACCCGCCCCCACTCTACCAAAAAATTCTGATTATATAAAAGGTTTGTCGGTATCTGGGATGGGTGGGGGAGGGTTTTTTAATTCTGCGATTTGATGAGATAAATTTCGGCGAACCCGCCCCTACCAATCTGCGTGTTTTCGCGATTTTTATTCGCCGGACTTTGTTTCCTGGGTTTGCGATTGAATCACCGCACTCCAATCATCATTGTTAACTGCAGCTTCCAGATGTTCGTGTCGTTCGCCGTCAATCTTGGCTGCTGTTTCTAACTCTTTGGTAAGAGTGGAATCGGCCATTGCTTTGCGTAATTTCAGCTTCTTTTCTTCATAAGCTTTTTGTTCCTCAGCAGACATAGCAGCGCGGGCTGCTTGGCCTACCGTAGCCGCCCACATTTCGCTCTGTGCGGCGTTTCCCAGCGGAATAGTGCCTAGTTCTGCTATCCAAGCATCCCGCAAACTTTCCATTTCTTCCCGCTTGGGGAATTTGAAAGTTTGCACACGCAGGAAAGCACAATTTTCTGTGCCATTTTGGGCGATGTGACCGTTGATTGAAAGCAGGATATTTCGCGAATAACCTATAAACTGAGTGTTGCGGGCAGTATCCATTACAGCGTAAACGCCGGCGACTTTCGCGTTAGTTGCCAAATCGCGCCATGTATCTATCGACATTACTTGCGTGCCGTCATTTTCTACTTCAGAAATAGCGGCTGCTGCGCTGTGTTCTGAGTCGGAACTGTATAAAAAGTTGTGCAGTCCTTCATGGGCGACAGGTACGTTTTGATGTTCAATTGCTACATCTCGATCGGCATTCACTTGATTAGCTTCCATAAAACCCAATTCCTCAAAAAATGTCAACTTTACTCATTAAATCTGAAATCTTCCACCATTCTCAATAAGCTTTTTATGAACAGGCTGTCCGGCCTGTTCCACAAAGAGTGAATTTTATTGGGGAACAGGCCGGAAAGCCTGTTAAGCGAGAATGGTGCAAGATCTCAGTTAAATCCCACTTTCATTGGCGGGCAAGATGTCCACCCCACAATCAAGTTCTAGTGGAACAGGCCGGAAAGCCTGTTCTATTGTTTTTTGCCCTTATCTACTTAACTTACGGCAATTTGTTGCAATTCCTCGTCAGTCAATTTAACTTCGATCGCCTTTACGGAGTCCTCAATGCTCGATAATTTTGTCGCAGCGGGAATCGGAACGACGCAGGGCGATTTTGCCATCAACCAAGCTAATACTATACAGTAAACAGAAACGTTTTTTTCTGTGGCTAATTTAGCGATCGCGGGCATATCTTGCAAGCTTGTGACTCGGCGGCTTCCCCCCAAAGGGCTCCAGGGAAAAAATGTCAGTTTTTCGGTTTCGCAATATTCCAGTACGCCGTCTGATTCTGGCTCTCTGTGCCAAGGATTATATTGATTCTGCACGGAGACAACTTCTACTGTATCGCGAGCGCGTTTGATCTGCTCTACAGAAAAGTTGGACACTCCAATAAATCGAATCATTCCTGCTTCTACTGCTTCTTTTGCGGGTGCTAGGGCTGCTTCAATGGTATAAGCGGGATCGGGCGAGTGATATTGCCAAAGGTCGATCGGTTCCTTGCCGCCCAATGCTTCAAAACTTTCCCGAATTGTCTTGCGTAAATGGTGGGGGTTGCCATTGCGCGTCCACGCACCTTGAGGCCGCATTAAGCCGCCTTTAGTGGCCACAGTAACAGCCCTAACATCTCCGCTGTATTGTTGTAAAGCTTTGGCAATCAGGTGCTCGTTGTGGTGTTTGTCGGATTGATCTTGGCAGTAGGAATCGGCGGTGTCAATTAGGGTGACACCCAAATCGAGGGCGCGGTGAATTACCGCAATTGATTGCGATTCTGGTGGCCGGCCACTTAAGGACATTGGCATACATCCAAGACCGATCGCGCTGATAGTAAAATTACTGTTACCCAGTTTTTTCCTTTTCATTTGTTTGCCTTCATTTGCGTGGTTTATTTTCAGTTTACATTTCAAGGATAGATTGAAATTTTACATTTATTTAACTATCTAAGTAAATAGAAAGAATATTTTTTAGATAAGCTGTTTTGCCTTGAAAATGTATATTTCAATTCCCTATTCCCCCCGTGTCAAATCCTCTCCCTCTCAAACATAATAGACAATCTAGATGTGCAGCAGCTTACCTACAGACTTAACTAGCTGGAAGCGCTGGTGTAAAAGCGGAGTGCAAATTGCCAGAAGTAGCGGGAGAAAAATAACAGCCCGATCGCCAATATTCCCGCCCCTGCGATCCAAACGATTTCACCTCTCCCCAGCATGGCTTCTGCAGGCACAGTCGTCAAGAAGGCAACGGGAACTACGAAAGTGAAGAAAAATCGATAAGCTGCGGGATAAGCTGCCATTGGAAATCTACCCGCTTCTAACAATCCTTTGAGAACTTCGGTAACGTTGTAAATTTTGACAAACCAAATGCTGGTTGCACCTAACATAAACCATATACTGTAAAGAGTAATAGTTCCGAATAACAGCGGTATTGCTGTTAAAAAATAGTTGCCGATTTCTACTCCCAACTTGTTAGCAGCATACAGCAGCAATACGGCGCCCAAGATTAAATCTGGGATTCCCCAAGGCGAAACTGTGTTTGCAGACAGCCAGAATTGGGAACTGATGGGTTTGAGGAGTACGAAATCGAGAGTACCTTGCTGCACTCGATCGACAATACGGCTGAGATTAGGTGCTAGAAACGTTGACGAAAACCCCTGCAAAATCGTGAAAATACCGAGTACAACTAAAGCCTCTTCCCATGAATAGCCCGCAAACGTGTAGCCGGTACGGTAGAACAAAAACAGCCCAAACAAGCTGCCCGCAAGATTTCCCAGGCTGCTGAGGGCCGCGAGGACAAAGTTGATTCGGTATTCTAGTTCCGCTGCGATCGCCGCACCCCAGAACAATTTCAGTACGTGCAAATATCGTCCCATGTTTGTCGCCATTTTTTGCCGTTGAAATACTTAGATTTCATCCTATTGTAAAGGTTGTGTGAAGTTAACTGCTGTACTGGCTGCTCTTTACACTATAATTTTAAATTATTTATACCGCTTAGTTAAGTAGTTTTACTAACACGCATTATTAATTTATCTAACAATATTTAAACAAAGATTACAATTATTCATTTCAGTTCATCTTAAGCCCATATCTTTTGGCAATTATTAAGAATAATTGATATTTTTACACCAATAATCGCTTGATTGATTGGAAATACTAATGTGTTACAAGTCTTAATCTTATAAATATTTGACAAATATAGCAATCCTTGCAGGAGTCATAAATTTTTTACCCCACCCCAACCCTCCCCGAACCCGCTCTGAGGGAGTAAGAAATTCACAAATGATGCGAGGATTGCTATATCTCAATACGGGTGACTTAAGAACAATCTGACTTTCAACAAATGCCTGTATGGCCTATAAAATCGTGAGATGACATTCGTCCAAAAGCGTTAAGTCAACCGTATTGTGCTATATCTAACCATAGGGTGCGTGACGGTGACTAATCATTGCACTGCAGCCCTTTACTATTGACTGTCACGCACCGCTTTACCGGGGCAATATTTTTCTTACCAGCCGCAGGATTCTGGGGGATATTTTTCTCGCCAGCGGCAGGATACCCAGTATCAGCAGGCTGAATATTAAACCGAAAAGCAAACTCCAGATCATCGTGGGGGTGAAGGGATGAAGCGGGAGGGAAAAATCTGGTTGCTATTAAATCGGTGTATCTTTGATTAGGAGATAGCTGGCCCCAAAAATTTGTCCGCCGCCGATCGCAGTTCCGACAAAAAAGATGATATTCTCAAGTTTGCCGCGCTTTTTCTCTTTGTCTTCGTTCTTCCTGTCGATTTCCATTTGTTCCCGATCGCGCTGACGTTCCCTCTGTTCCTGTTCCCGGTTCAATTCCACCTGTTCGATTTCTACCATCTCGCGAATTGTGGATATTGTCGGCTGCAACAAATCTTGATTAGCAATCAGGGAGTTTAAGTATTTTTCAATTTGACTTTGATATTTGCGCGATCACAAACTCAGGAACTTCGGCAAAAATACCAGTTGCCGCCTTCAATGGAAAAACTTTTGATTTTAGGATAACTTTCGATATAATAATTTTCCGCATTAATATCAACAGTATTGCGCTCTGCCTCCCCAGCCCAAACAAGCTTCCTATCATTTAAGGAGATAGTGGAGGAAGCGAATCAATATTGGTTAGGGCAAAATTAAGAAAGTATTCTGTCCGCGATATCAGTTGTTCGGCATCGGTTTCTGTTATATTTGGATCGACATTATAATCCGCTCTGAGACGAGTTCTTTCAGCATCAATTAGGTAGCGGTGCAGTTCTACCGGAACTCGATTAGTGCGAGCGAAGCGTTCCCCAAAAGCAGCGATAACGGCTGAGTGTCGCGAATAGGATAATCCTTCAGCTTCTAAAAATGCTGTGGCGATATAAAACATTAAATAATAGGCACGGGAAGTGGCAAATTCAGGAAAACCTGTGTTGTTCAATTCTCTCGCTGCTTGCAAACTTCTACTTGCTTTATCCAGTAGTCTGTGTTGTTCTGGAGTCATATCGCTAACCCTTCTTGACGAATGTTGCGGAAGAAACCATTATTGTGCTGATAAAATTGCTCATCAGTGGCAAATGCACAGCTAATCAGCACATTATATTCTAAACATAAGTCGGCAATTAAAATACTAATTCTATCGCTTTCTTGAGAGTAGTTAAAGGATTTTTTGAGAACTATTAAGATATCTATATCGGAGTCTGGTCTAGCATCACCTCTAGCTTGGGAGCCAAAAAGAACAATTTTGTCTAATTGTTCGCCGTAAAGTTTTTTGAGAGCTTGCTGAGTTTTGGTGACAATTGTTTGGATTTGTTTATTCATATTTCGCGATCGGTTGTATTTAGATAATTCGTGTTATTGAACAATTCTATTATACCAAAAAGGGGATCGCCTGCGCGTTGAGAAAAAGACAGAAAGGGCGATCGACCTTTCCCGACCAAAAATGCGATCGCACTCACACTCTCAACCAAATATCGCCCATCTCATTCCACTCATGGCGATCGCCGCATCACCTCTAATTTTAATTAACATCCTGTCCCTCCCTTAAGCAGGGCTGGGGGGACAGGATGAAAGGGGAAACGAGA
Organism: Microcoleus sp. N9_A2; assembly: GCF_036701775.1. Taxonomy (NCBI): domain Bacteria; kingdom Bacillati; phylum Cyanobacteriota; class Cyanophyceae; order Oscillatoriales; family Microcoleaceae; genus Microcoleus; species Microcoleus sp. N9_A2. The sequence continues at coordinate 9,835 of NZ_JAUBRH010000067.1, forward strand.
CTTAAAGCGATCGATAAACGCGATAGTTAATTTCAGGGAAAATATTATCAATCTCCTCAACCTTCTCCAACCAACCAGAATCGACTTTGCCTTCTTTCACTTCATCGTACAACTTGTGAAAGCGCATTAAGTGCGATCGAGTCCGCCGCACCGCATAGGGAACCATCGTCCCCGTCCGCATGATAAACGCCCAGTCAGAAGATTGAGCTAACAGCACTTCCCGCGCCGCCTGGTTCAAAGCCCGATACTGCAATTCATCCTCTGGTTCCATGCTTCCCAACTCAATCATCCGTTCCGCTGCTTTGTGCAAGTGCGGGTAAATCCAAGCATTGGTATCGTTGAGCCAATATTCGTGGAAACCCCGGAAACCCCAGCTAGACTGAGACGGGCGACAAACTTGTTGAGTCGGATTTCCCCGCAAATAATCGGCTAAGTGCGTCATCTCGTAGGTATTTTGGTCGTACCAACTCTTGCGGAACAGGTAATCTAAGAACCAAGGCCCTTCGTACCACCAATGACCGAAAAGTTCCGCGTCGTAAGGTGAAACAATAATCGGCGGACGCTGCATGATGCCGTTGAGGTGTTCGACTTGGCGTTCCCGGTTGAAAGCAAAGTTGCTGGCGTGTTCGGCGGCTTTTTCCCGCGCCCAGTAAGGATCGTACAACTGTTTATCACCTAAACCCAATCCGCGACCGGTGATTTTGTGATATTTAATCCCGGTATTTTTCCGCTGGCCGTTGGGCATGATGTAGGGCTTAATGTAATCGTAGTCGGCTTCCCAGCCCAAATCTTTGTAGAATTCGCGGTATTCGGCGGCGCCTGGATAGCCGACTTCGGAAGACCAAACCTGCTGCGATGATTCGTGATCCCTGCCGAAGGCTGCTACTCCGCATTCGGTGAAAATCGGCGCGTAGCTGCCGTAGCGGGGACGGGGGCGGGCGTAGAGGATGCCGTGACCGTCTGTGAGAAAGTACCGCAAGCCGGCGTCGGCTAACATCCGCTCTAAGCCTTCATAGTAGGCGCATTCGGGCAGCCAAATGCCTTTTGGTCGGCGGCCGAAGTTTTCTTCGTAGTTGTCGCAGGCTACTTGTATTTGCGCCCAAACTGCCTCTGGGTACATTTTCATCAGCGGTAAGTAGCCGTGGGTGGCCCCGCAGGTCATGATTTCGAGGTTGTTGCTGTCTTGGAATTTTTTGAAGGCTTTGACTAAATCTCGATCGCACTTTTCCCAATAATTGCGGACTTGAGAAAAGTGGGCGGCGTAATGTTCGGCTAAATAGCGGAGATGACCGTTGCCAGTGTTGTGTTCGATTTCGAGATCCGCTAGTTCTTCGAGTTTTGCCAAGTGATCGTCGAAACGGTCTTGCAGCAAGGGGTCGCGCAGCATTGCCACCAATGGCGGTGTCATGCTCATGGTAATCTTAAAGTCTATGCCGTCGCGTTTGAGTCCTTCAAAGACTTGCAGCAAGGGAATATAGGTTTCTGCGATCGCCTCAAACAGCCATTCTTCTTCTAAAACGTAGTCGCTTTCGGGGTGGCGCACAAAAGGCAGGTGGGCGTGGAGAACGAGGGCGAGGTAGCCAATAGTCATAATGATTTGGATGTCGTAGTTATTAACTGACGCTAGAGTTAGTGACAGCATTAAAATATTTTAAGATTTTATGCTGAAACGGGACTCACAAAATGCCGTGTTTTTTTAATGGCCTTTCTCTAACAAACTAAATGTCAGCAAATTCTGATTTTCTGCTTGCTGTCGGATTAGGGCTGCTGCTGTTTGAGAGTCTACTGGCTTTGAGAAAAAGAATCCCTGGGCGTACTCACATTTTAACCCTTTTAGTAGAGATAGTTGCGAGGCTTCTTCGACTCCTTCGGCTACTACATCCATGCCTAAATTGTGCGACAAAGTAACGATCGACCGCACAATTTCTGTCGGGTCAATGCCTCCTTTGCTGAAATCGAATTCACCTCCCATTCTGCTAACAAAAGAGCGGTCTATTTTTAAGGTATTGGTAGGGAAGCGGTGCAGGTAGGAGAGTGATGAATAGCCGGTGCCGAAGTCGTCAATGCACAAGTGTATGTTTCGGGTTCTGAGCTGCACCAGCATTGCTGTTACTGATTCGGAATTTTCTATGAGTACGCTTTCGGTAATTTCGAGTTTTAAACTGCTGCCGTCGAGGTTAGTTTCTTCAAGAACTTGGTCGATGTATTCGATTAAATCTGGCTGAGAAAACTGTTTGACAGAAATGTTGACGCTAACGCTTAAGGGGGGGTTGCTGGGAAATAGCTGCTGCCACTGGCGGATTTGGTGGCAAGCTGTGCGAAGTACCCAGCGGCCGAGGGTTACGATCAAGCCGGTTTCTTCGGCGATGGTGATGAATTCGCCGGGGGAAACTAAGCCACGTTCTGGATGCTGCCAGCGCACTAGGGCCTCAAAACTGGTAATTGTGTTAGTGGCGATCGACACGATCGGCTGGTAGTGAATAATAAACTGGGGCGCTGCGGATAAGGGAGGTAAGGCTGATTCGTGGGATGGGGGAAAGTCTTCTTCTCTGACCGGCTCTTTAATTGATTCGATCGCCCGCCGCAGGTCGTTTTCTAGCTGCAACAGCCGCAAAGCGTGGGCGTGCATGGAACTGTTGAAAACTTCGTGTCGGGCTCTGCCGAGTTCTTTGGCGCGGTACATTGCTGTGTCGGCGTCGCGCAGCAGGGTTGTCGGTTCCAGATATTCGCCAGAACTCAAAGCTATGCCGATGCTGGCGGTGATAAATACTTCGTGTCCGTCTAGAAGGAGAGGGGAGGTGATTTTCTTTTGCAGGCGGTTGACAATGGTGGTAGCTTCATTGATGCCCTCGATGTCTTCTAGCAACAGCACAAACTCGTCTCCTCCGAGGCGGGCGACTGTATCTCCGACCCTCAGACAAGCTTCCAGACGCCGCGCGATCGATACTAGCAATTGATCGCCGATGGCGTGGCCGAGGGAATCGTTGACTACTTTAAATCTATCTAAATCGAGAAACAGTACGGCAAACAAGTAGTCTTTGCGCCGTTTTGCCAGCCTCAGAGCGTGTTCCAGCCGATCGGTAAATAGCGATCGGTTGGGCAATCCGGTGAGGGCGTCGTGAAAAGCATCGTGCAGCAGTTGTTCTTCGGCGAGTTTGCGCTGAGTGATGTCGTGACAGTTAATCACGATTCCCTGGACTGCGGGATCATGCAGCAAGTTGGTGGCTACAGCTTCTACATAACACCAGGAACCGTTGCGGTGGCGGACTCGGTACTCAACTGGGCACTGGCTTCTTTTGGGGTTTTTAATGGCTTTGTGGAGGGTTTCGGTGATCGTGGTGCAGTCGTCGGGGTGAACTATTTCTAAGGCGCTGCGCCCGATCGCCTGGTGGGGCCCGTATCCTAAAATTCGCTTGACGGAAGGGCTGATGTAGCGGAAGATTCCTTCGGCGTCAAGAATGATCGTGATGTCTGTGGCATTTTCAATCAGCGAACGAAATCGCTGTTCGCTTTGGCGCAGGGCTGATTCTGCTTGTTTGCGATCGCTGATGTCCAGGGCTACTCCGTCTATAATTACGTCGCCGTTTTCGTGTTTGGAAAATTTAGCGCTGTCTTGCACCCACTTGACCTCCCCAGATCTCAGAACGATGCGGTACTGGCGATCGCACGGCAAAAGACTCGCTGTCGATGCTGCTACGCTGCTGTCAAAAAAGCTTTTGTCCTCTGGATGGATGATTTCTGTCAAGAGTTCCGGGTGCGAAATCACTTCTTCGGCCCCGATCCCAGTAACTTCGCGCACGCCCGGACTGATGTAGGGCATGGACATTGTGCCATCTGGATGCAGCACGGTGCGGTAGACTGAGCCGGGAATGTTGGCTGCCATTGTGGCTAGCTGCTGCTGGATGCCGCAGACTGCTGCTTCGGCGCGCTTGCGTTCTGCAAGTTCGGTTTGGGCTTGTTGGTAGAGTTCGGCTTGGTGGATCGCGATCGCGCACTGATCGGCTATGGCTTTGAGTAGCGACTGTTCTTCGACGCTCCAAGAGCGCGCTCGATCGCACTGGTAGAGGCAAATTCCTCCCAAAAATGATTGCTGGTAGAGCAGCGGTGCGATCGCGATCGAGTGAAACCCTAAAAATTCCGCTGATGCTTGCAGTTCCGGGCCCAGAGTCGATAACTCGGCGAGGGCGATCGTTTCTCCGCGGGCGAGGGAGAAGCGATAGTGTTGGGCAAAGTCGCAATTTAGACCGATCGCCCGTTCTCTGTCGGCTGCCTTTAAGCTCATGTAGCGAATCCCGATCCTGCCCTCAGCATCTGGCTGCAATATCGCGCAGCCGCTGATTTCTAGAGCTTCGTGCAGTTGATCTGCGGTGGTTTGCAGCACTTCGTCGAGTACAAGGGTGAAGCGCATGGCTTGGAGGATGCGGTTGATGATCGCTTCACGAGTCGCTTGCCGCTGAATTTGGGCGATCGCTTCTTGTTGCTGGCGTCGCATTTTGTATTCTTGGAGCGATCGTTCTAAGACTGTTGGCAACCTAAACAGTCGCCCTTTTAATACGTAATCGGTCATTCCGGCTTTGATGCACTCAACTGCCGCTTCTTCTCCCAAACTTCCCGTTATTAAAATCAATGGTATGTCGTGGCCCAATTCCTGCATTAATTTCAACACTTCTAAACCGTTGAATCCCGGGAGGCGGTAATCGGATAGTACAGCATCGTACTTGCAATTCTCAAGCAGTTTTCTGCACTCTGTTGCTGTTTCGGCAGTGTCGCACTTAAAATTTACCCCCCCCGCTTCTAAGGCGAGCACTATTAATTCCATATCTTCTGCCATGTCTTCGATAATCAACAATTTTAATGTTGATTCCGCTACCAGTTTTAGTAGATAGTTGGTCTGACTTATATCTAACATAAGGTATTGGGGAGGTTTTCAATTGGTTGTTCGTGTTATTGCTAGTAATTTTTTAGACTGACTTTTGTTGTTAATTATATCTCGATATGTTTAGGTGTTTTTATAAAAATTAATTATATACTATACTCGCAAAACCTTTGTTTAGCAACGGCCGTCGAGGGCTGACAGAACAGATTGGGGATCATCCCAATTTTTAAAAGAGGTTTTTTTAGGAGTGCCAGCATCTTGCACAGCCAAGCCTCGATCTTTCGCTCCCATCCCTGACAGTGAACACTCCTGTCACACCAAAATTCGGATGCTCTCACCGATTGTGACTTATTTAAGTCTATAAGAGTTTTAAATTCTGAATTTAAAACTCTTATGCACTTAACTTAGCAGAAAGAATTGGTTTCAAGCCCAAAGCCTGATCCGGAGAAATTAAAAGAAGACTATTCATTACTCCAATCCTCTTCCTTCCAGGTAGAGGTTAACGGTCAACGGTCAACGGTCAACGGTCAACGGTCAACGGTCAACTGTCAACGGTCAACTGTCAACGGTCAACGGTCAACGGTCAACGGTCAACGGTCAACTGTCAACTGTCAACTGTCAACGGTCAACTGTCAACTGTCAACTGTCAACTGAAGAATCTATATTACCGTTTGAGATTGTTTGCCCTAGTTTAAAGTAAAACGTGGCTCCTTGACTAGGTAGGCTTTCGGCCCAAACCGTGCCGCCGTGGCGGTGAATAATCCGTTGGACGATCGCCAAACCGATGCCCGTACCTTCAAATTCTCTCTGGGAGTGCAGCCTCTGAAAGGCTCCAAACAGGCGATCGGCATATTCCATCGGAAAACCCACCCCGTTATCCTTGACACAAATCGTCCCATCAGGTAAACCCTCAATAACTATTGTAGCTGGAATGCGTCCGCTGCTGAACTTGACGGCGTTGCTAATCAAGTTGCTGAACACTTGTTGCAGCAAGGTTGGATCTCCCATTACTGTCGGCAAATCTCCAACGGCAAATTCAACGCTGTGGGGAGTTTGGGCCGGATCTGCGACGGTTGGGGGTTTAGTCAATTTAATCGCATTTTGTACCAAACGGCTCAGATCGATCGGAATTTGCCTCAACTCGGTGCGAGTCACCCGCGACAGGGCGAGCAAACCGTCAATCAACAGGCTCATTTTTTGGCTGCTGTCTTCAATTATTTCCATATAGTGAACTATTTTGCGATCGCTCAAAGCCTCAGTTAATTCTAGTCGCTGCTTCAACGCTTCTACAAAACCTGAAATGTGTCGCAAAGGTGCGCGTAAGTCGTGGGAAACTGAGTAAGAAAAAGATTCTAATTCTTGATTGGCAGCTTCTAATTGCTCTGTGCGTTCTGACAAAGCTTGTTTTGTCTCTACCAACTCAGTGATATCGCGAGCAGTGCCAATTAAAGCATAAACATCACCGTTGAGATTTCTCAGTGGAATTTTAAACGTGTCGAAGTAAGCATTGCCGCCCGCTCTCACAAATTTTTCCTGGAAGTGTACAGTTTTGCCCGATTCAAATACCTGCAAATTTTCCCGGCAAAATCGTTCGGCGAGTTCGCTGGGATAGCACTCAAAAATGGTTTTGCCCTGCATCTGCTGCCTACTGTCAAAGCCGGAAAATTCGGCAATGGGATGGTTGACAAAAGAAAAGCGCATATTGTCCAGTTCTACAACATAAATGTAGTCCGGCAAAGCATCAAAAAAAGTCTCTAATTCTGCGGTACGCTGCGCGACTTGAGCTTCTAAAGTTTCGTTGAGTTCTTTGAGTTCAGCTTCTGCTCGTTTGCGTTCGGTGATATCTTGACCGATGCCGATACATCGGCCGTCGGAAAGGCGAACATTTGCCCAAGAAGTGTCGATAATTCGCCCGTCTCTAACTTGTGTTTTGAAGTCGCTCCAGTTCTGATTTGCTGCTTGGATTTCATCCAAAACGCATTGACGGTATTCTGGCTGCGGATAAAATTCCGCTAAGATATCGCGGTCTTTGATTTCCGCCAAACTCCAGCCGAGCACTTGTTCCCAGTGGCGGTTTACCCAGTTTATTTGACCGTTTTTGTCGAACAATGCGAGCATAATCGGCACGTTGTCGAAGATTGTTTGCAGCAGTTCTTTTTGCTGTTTTAATGATTCTTCGGCTTGTTTGCGATCGCTGATATCGAGTACGGAACCGATAACTTGCCTCATTTGTCCGTCTGGGGTTCTTTTGAAGATTGTAGACCGATCGTGCACCCAGCGCCATTCCCCATTTTTGTGTTTAATTCTATAGTCTATGTCATCGGTTTCATGGGGATTGCTGCTGTGTATTAGCCGCTCCATACCTGTAATTAGCTTTAACATATCTTCGGGATGAACCAAGTTAACTACAGCATCTGTACCAAAATCTTGCAATTCTTTTGCAGTGTAGCCGAGCATGGCTGTGACAGATTCATTTGCATAAATATTTTTGTTTTCTACTGCATCGTAAATGTAGAGAAAGTTGGGGATAGTTGTCAGTATGCTCTCTAAAAGTTCTTGATGTTTTTGCAGTTCTAATTCTGCCTGTTTGCGCTCGCTTAAGTCCAGCACAAAACTGACGCCTAACTGCTTAGTTCCTTCTAAAAATGTGCTGCCTAGCAGCACCGGAACGCGGCTACCATCGGAGCGTATAAATTCTTTTTCAAAGGGAATAACCGTATTTCTAGCCTTCAGTTCAGCAACTTTTTCTGTATCTAAACGCACGTATTCTGGCGGTGTCATTTCTTGCCAGTTAACTCTTCCTGAAAGCAGATCGTCCCGCGTATAGTTTACCGTATTTAAAAAAGCGGCGTTGGCATCTGTAATGCTGCCGTTAAGATCCCAAAAAATTAGGCCGATCATATTAGAATCAACTATGGCTTTAAATTTTGATTCGCTTTGTCGCAACTGGCATTCGACTTGTTTTAGTTCTGTGAAGTCGCGGGCGATTGATAAAACAGTTTCTACTGAATTGTCTTCAGCAAATTCGGGAATGACTCGACAGTGGTAATGTTTTATGCCCTGGAGAGTGGGAAACTCAAATTCTATGGTTTCTTGCTGCCCGGTGCCAAAAACTTTCAGAAAAGTCTCGTCCCACAAGTCGCACAAGTCTGGCGGCATTCCTGATTCTCTGTTGCTATTGCCAATTAATTCTGCGGGGGGTTTTCCGGTCGCTGATTCTACTGCTTGGTTGATGTAAAGGAGGCGCCGTTCTCGATCGAACCGGGCGATGATATCAGTCGCATTTTCGGCTAGGGCGCTGAAAGCTTGTTCGCGCTGGTGCAGTTCTTCTTGAGAGCGGTGGTGTTCGGTTAAGTCTCTGGCAAAAGAGAGAATTGAAACTACTGTTCCCGATTCATCGATTAGTGCAGAATTGTACCATTCGCAGTAAATTACCGAGCCATCTTTGGTATGGTTGCGGTTGTGGCAAATGTTGCGGGGTTCCCTGCCCTGTAACAGTTGATTTGTGACGGCGGACACTTGCTCGAAGTCTTCTTGATGAACTATTGACAATTCCTGCCAGTCTTTGCCGATTACTTCTGCTGCACTCCAGCCAAATATTTGTTCGGCCATTGGCGACCACCGCACTATCCGAAATTCCCTGTCCCACTCTATAACTGCCATTTGCGAGTTTTCTAGGTGCAATTCCAGCCGCGAGTTGGTTTGTTTTATTTGAGTTTGAAGTTGCTGGCGGAGTTGCTTAGCCTCGGCAAAGCGGTCGCTGATTTCCTGTGCGTTTGCTGAGCAGGCTTTGGTAATGCGATCGAGGGTTTCTGCTGTTTGTTTTTCGAGTTCGTTCCAAGCGAGTTCGAGGGCTGATTCCGCCTGTTCTAGCTCAGTGATGCTGTTCTGAAACAGTGTGGCACTTTCAACTGGAATTTCAGGCATATTTTTGGCACTTAGGCAAGTGTTAATTTTAGAATTCAAAATTAAGGCTTAACAATTAAAAATATGTAATACCATTTTTTTAAGTTATGCAAGACTTATGTAAAAACTCAAAGACAGAATTATCAATGTCTGGCGGTATTTTATCTCTATCACATCTTTAAAAAAATGGTATAATTTCTTGTTCAATTATACATTTTTAATTTTTAGTCTGTGCATGGAGCAGATCGTTGGAGGCGGGCGGCGTTATTAAAGACTGCCAGTCAAAGGATTTGGGGTGCAGATTGCTCAGCAATTGTGGTGGATCGATCTCAAACTCTCCTGGGTAAGGGAAGGGTGCGGGCAGGAGCAGGCGCTAAGTATATTTTTGCACAGAGTTGTTGTTTGGGGGCGATCGCAAGGAGAGCGGCGTGGCTGGGGGCGTGGGTCGATCGCCAATCTGTAGCAGGGCGTTGCCTATGCAGATCCCCATTTGTCTCAACTAAACGCGCTTTCTCAAAGTCCGGCAGGGGTTTAAACCTGCCGAACTAAGGGTTTGATGCGCTTGCTGCCACCAATGAAACTCCCCCTACCTACAAATAATCTCCAATCACTTTGGTCAATAAAAAGCTAAAATATAATCTAAAGTTATTCAGTCTTTTAAATCGCTTATGACTGCTGCTGCACCCTCTTCGATAAAAAACCAAACTCAGTACGAAGCCATTATCGGTCTTGAAACTCATTGTCAATTGAGTACGAATACTAAAATTTTCTCCAGTTCTTCTACAGAATTTGGCAATGCTCCAAATACTAACATTGACCCAATTTGTATGGGAATGCCTGGAGTGTTGCCAGTATTAAATCAAAAAGTTCTGGAGTATGCGGTGAAAGCAGGGCTGGCTCTCAACTGCGAAATCGCACCTTACAGTAAGTTTGACCGTAAGCAATATTTCTATCCCGATTTGCCGAAAAATTATCAAATTTCTCAGTTCGATTTGCCGATCGCCACTAACGGTTCGATAGAAATTGAACTGGTGGACGAGGCTGGCAATTCTACTAGAAAAAAAATCGGGATCACTCGCTTGCACATGGAGGAAGATGCAGGCAAATTGGTTCACGGCGGTAGCGATCGGCTCAGCGGTTCTACTTATTCAATGGTGGATTACAACCGCGCCGGTGTGCCTCTGATCGAAATTGTTTCGGAACCGGACTTGCGATCGGGCGCGGAAGCTGCCGAATACGGTCAAGAAATACGCCGGATCGTCCGCTATATCGGTGTTGGCGACGGGAATATGCAGGAAGGTTCGCTCCGGTGCGATGTGAATATTTCGGTGCGCCCGGTTGGTAGAAAAGAGTTCGGCACGAAGGTGGAAATTAAAAATATGAACTCTTTTAATGCGATCGAGCGGGCGATCGATTATGAGATCGAGCGGCAAATTCAAGCTGTGGAAAATGGCGAAACCATCGTCCAAGAAACGCGGCTTTGGGATGAAAATAAGCAATGTACTTTCAGTATGCGGATTAAGGAAGGTGCGAGCGATTACCGGTATTTCCCGGAACCGGATTTGCCTCCGATCGAGGTTTCTGCGGAGCAATTGCAGGATTGGAAAGCTCAACTGCCGGAATTGCCGGCATCCAAGCGCCATCGCTACGAAACCGATCTCGCTCTTTCTCCCTACGACGCGCGGGTGCTGACTGACGACAAAGCGGTGGCGGAGTATTTTGAAAAAACGATCGCCGCTGGTGCTGTGGCTAAACAAGCTGCCAATTGGGTGATGGGCGATATCACTGCTTACCTGAAAAATGAAAAACTGGCGATCGCAGAAATTCCTTTCCAACCGCAGGATTTAGCCGAACTGCTGGCGCTAATTGATGCTGGCACGATCAGCGGCAAAATCGCTAAGGATATTTTGCCGGAGTTGCTGGCAAACGGTGGTTCTCCTCAGAAGTTCGTTGAGAGCAAGGGTTTGATTCAAATTTCGGATACTGGGGCGATCGATCAAGCGATCGATGCAGTTTTGGCCGCCAATCCCAAGGAGCTCGAACAGTACCGAGCCGGTAAAACTAAGCTGCTGGGCTTTTTTGTCGGCAAGGTGATGAAGGAAACGGGCGGCCGGGCTGATCCCAAATTGACCAATGAGCTGCTGGTGGCGAAGCTTAACGGTTGAGGCAAAGCAGTCGTTAAGGCTGGGCTGTTTCATTTTCCGTAGGGGCCGTGCCCCCGTGCCGGCCCTCTTGGTCTGATCTGCCGATCGAATCGTCTAGGTCGGGGGTAGGCACGGGGAGTAGGGGTCGCACTACCCCTACAAAATTGCGATTTTTGTGAGAAGGAAACCGCTTTGGTTAAGGGGATCGTGTAGCGGATACAGCGGCGCGCGATCGGTTTTTCCCGAGCTCGCCGCGCGATCGCCCTTCTCGCTGGCTCGTAACTTTATAATTAATCTACATTTCTTTACAACATCTTCACGTTTGGGGGTAACACCCCTCATGCTGACCGTGTTATATTGTGTTATGTAGATGCACCCTGATGGCAGAGAGAGTTACTTAGGTAGCTCTCTCTTTTTTTGTCTTTTTTTTTGCACGGACGTGAAAATACGGATGGGAGAGAGGGGGATTGGCCATACCGATTCCCGATTACTGATTACCGATTAGCAATTACCGCTTTGAGTCGATTAATATCAACTTTAGTTATTAACTAATTTTGACATTATGAGCGAACAAGCTAGCGAGCTAATCAAGCAGGGGATTTCGCAATATCAGGCGCGCCAATTTGAGGCGGCGCTCGGTTGTTGGCAGGAAGCGCTGGCGCTGTATCGCTCAATGGACGATAAGCGGCGATCGGGTGCGGCGCTGGGTAATATGGGCGTAGCTTACGAAGCGCTGGGAAATTATGCTCAGGCGATCGACTGTTACCAGCAGCATTTGGTGTTAGCGCGGGAAATTGGCGATCGCCGGGGTGAGGCAAATGCTTTGGGAAATCTGGGCAATGCTTGTTGTGCTCTGGAGGATTTTTCTGGTGCTATTGATTACCAGCAGCAGCGTTTGGCGATCGCGCGGGAAACTGGCGACGGGCGCTCTGAGTTGGAAACTTTGGGTAATTTGGCGCTAGCTTACGATGCTAAGGTAGATTTGCCTGGTGCGATCGAATGTTATCACGAGCAGTTGTCGATCGCGCGCGCGAGCAAGGACGATCGCATTGAGCGCAATGCTCTCAAGAATTTGAAGCTTGCTTACAAGTATTTAGCAGATTACGAGAAGGCCAACGAGTATCGGCAGCAGCAATTGGCGATCGTCCGGGAACTGTTTTTAACTGATAAAAATAAGAGTTTTGTACAACTTGCACAAACAGTTGGTTTGAATCCGATTGAGGATTTTGCAGGGGCTAATTTAAGCGGTTTTGACTTGCACTACGCTGATTTTAACGGTGCGGATTTGCGCGAAACCAACCTCCGGGGAGCAGATTTGACTTTGGCTGATCTCAGCGGTGCTTTGCTGAGCGCTGCTATTTTAATTGATGCTAACTTGTGCAATGCTAATTTGCGGGATGCTGAACTCAGCAGCGCCAATTTAAGCGGTGCTGATTTGCGGACAAAGCTGCCCAGGGCGAATTTGAGCGGTGCAAATTTAACCGACGCCAATTTGAGCAGTGCTTATTTACCGAATGCGATTTTAGTAAATGCAAATTTGACAAATACTGATTGCAAAAATGCTGATTTAAGTGGTGTTAATTTGAGTGGTGCGAATTTAAACGGTGCTGATTTGAGCCGCGCTGATTTAAAAAATACGGTGGTGGAAAATGCGAAGTTTTTTGGTTGTCTGGGAATTTCGGAAGCGGTGAAAGCTGAGTTAAGGGCACGGGGCGGGATTTTTGAGTAGAATGGGAAATGTTGGTAATTCTAGAGGGTAACAAAAGCTATGACTGCCGTAACTGCAAAACGATTCTCGATCGCCGAATACCACCGTTTGGGAGAACTGGGTTTTTTTGAACCGGATGACAGAGTTGAATTGATTCGCGGAGAAATTATCATTATGGCTGCTAAAGGTACGTTTCACTCTGTTTGTAATTCGCTGCTGTTTGGAGAATTGTACGCGCTGGTGGGAAAAAGAGCGATCGTGCGCGGTCAAGAGCCGATTACTTTGTCGGATGATAGCGAACCAGAGCCTGATGTTGTGATTACCCGCAATCGTTCTGACAATTATTTATCTTCTCACCCGGAGCCGGCTGATATTTTGTTGGTAATTGAGGTTTCTGATTCTACTTTGAAATACGACAGGAGAACCAAGTTATCTATCTATGCTGAATCGGAAATTTCTGATTATTGGATATTTAATTTGGTAGATATTCAACTGGAAATGCACAGCGAACCTTATCAAAAACAAAGAGGTGGTTTCGACTATCGAGTCAAACGAGTGGTTTTGCCGAATGAGGTTGTGGTAATTCCAGGTTTCCCAGATTTGTCTCTCGATTTATCTGCGGTATTTCCGGCGCAGATGGGTGAGTGAAGGTGAGGAGTGTGTAGGCCGGGGCCGGGGCGTAGCCATCGCCCGGATTGATGATATAATGCAAAACTGCGATCGAACTCTTCACCAAAGTAGCCCTATGACTGCTCAAACTCTCGCTCGGCCAGAACAAAGCGTCCAGCTATCGGGTATCAGTTGGCAAACCTACGAAAATTTGCTTGCCGAAATCGGCGATCGGCAAATTCGACTGACATATAATCGCGGCAATCTTGAAATTATGGTACCTTCTCCAGAACACGAACGCTTCAAAGAAGTATTGGGTCGATTTGTGGAAACCTTAGCTGAAGAATTAGATGTGAAAATTGAACCTCTTGGTTCTACCACATTTAAACGTCCTGAACTTAGCGGTAAAGAACCAGATAAATGTTTTTACATTCAGAATCTGAGTGCAGTTAAAGGCAAAAAAAGAATCGACATGAATCAAGATCCGCCACCGGATTTAGTGGTAGAAATTGATATTACCAGTCGTTCCGAAAATAGTTTGCAGATTTATGCGGATCTGGGAGTGCCGGAAGTTTGGATTTATAATGGAGTGCGATTCAGAATCAACAGATTGGAAAATGGAGAATACGTTGAGTGCGAGATCAGTTTAGCATTTCCTAGTTTACCGATATTAGAGATTGTCAGATTTTTGGAACAAGCAGAGACAATGGACTATTTGGAATTAGTGAAAGCATTTCGGAATTGGGTAAAAAGCCAAATTCAGCAAAACCAATGAAGGGCGGATAAAATTAAACAAAATTTACAATTTTACCCACGATAAAAAGCTGTTTTGTGATAAAATAGAGATGATAAACTAATTTTAATATCAATTACAGGCTGGTAGTGCCAGCAATTCTACCCGATATGCGATCGCTAGAGTCTCACAACAAATACCCAGATTGCTTGTGGATGCAATTAGAAGCAATTCCACTTCCATCGGTTGCAGCCCAAACCCAGCAGGTAGACATTCACTTGAGCCTGAATTTTAACGAGCATTGGGAACCCCTGCTAGGTGGTCGCGTCAAATTTGGTCTGCAAGGCGGAACGCTCAAACTCTATCTAGAAAACTGCGAAATTCCCCTAGCATCGCGTCAGTTAGTCGGTTCTTTCAAGCTTTTGCCCATTAAAGAAACCCTGCCGATTGAAAGTAGTGCAGAAATTTTAGTGAGCGAAAGTCAGCGGGTAGTTCAGGGCGGGGAGAAGGCGGAAAAAACTAAGGAAACAGAGAGCAGATTTTGTCACGTTTCCACAATCAGCGATGATACAACGCCAGCTTGGATTTTTTCAGTAGAACAAGGCAAATCAGTATTAAAAGGTTTGCTAAAAAGTGCTAAGCTGGGAGAATTAGCTGCCAAAGAATTTCGGATAGTAGCGGCTTTTGAAGTTGCTCAAGAAGATATTTATCTCACAGATGCGGAGGGTTTATGGCCGCACGATATCACGCCAAATCAACATTCGGTTTTAGAAAGAATCCTGACTGTATACCTGCAAGCAAATAAACTCCAACCAGCCCTCAGTTGGGCGCTATTGTCCTACAATTTGCCTCCGGTTGAACCGCGTGAGGTGGAAATTGTCCCGGAAGCTGAATCGCAATTGCAGGAAATGGTCGATCGCATTATTTCCGCTGAAACCGACAACTTTGCAGAGTTGGCAAAAATCGCCAATCTCAATCCAGCACGAGATTTCGCTGGCAGTAGCTTGCGCGGAACGACTTTAAGTGCAGTGGATTTTAGCAGCGCAAATCTCGATCGGGCAAATTTCCGGGGTGCAACCTTAAACGATGCCGATTTCAGCGACGCCAACCTGCAAAATGCCAAATTCGGCGGTGCAGATTTGAGTGGCGCTTTCTTAGGAAATGCAGATTTAAGTGGCGCAGATTTGCATAAAGCAAGTCTAGCTTTAGCTAACCTCAGCGGTGCCAATTTGAGCGGCGCAAATCTGATCGAAGTGAACTTAACAAATACTAATTTCAGCGGTGCGAATGTCGAGTCAGCCAGATTCGGGAACAATTCAGGAATGGATGAGGAGATGCAGGTGAATTTACAGCAGCGGGGAGCGATTTTTCAGGATGTTTAGTCCAAGTGCGAGATTCCTTTTATTCATCTGCATCCATCGTGGCACGGCCGTCGCGCCTGTGCGATGGATCGGTTCAAAAAAAGTCTCGTGAAGCGTAGCTATCCCGTAGGGAATAGACCCTCATCAAACCTTGTAAAAAAAATCGTATCCGCTCAATAATCCGGGGTAAATCGCTCAACGATGCACCTCAAATGACGCAAAATCGTTCCTGAGTGGGTAGTCCGCCCCGAATTATTGAGCGGATACAAAAAATCGCTGTTAAAATAGAACCATCATTCCCTCCCAACTCATCTCAACATAAAAGTATATGAAAATAGAAGATTATCCACTTGCCAAAAAATTGATATTAGATGCCGAAGGCAACATTAGTCAAGTCATTCTAGATTATACCGACTATCAGTATTTCCTAGAAGCTATCGAAGATCGAGGACTTCTGTTGGCTATGCGCGAAGTAAAAAATGAAAAGCCGTTAAATTTACGGCAAGCACTTGCAGAACTGGAAACAGAATGAAAGTAGAATATCTGCCCAGTTTTGTGAAGGATTTAAAAGCTCTTAAAAGTACGCCTGTTTTTCAGCAAATCAAGGAGTTTGCTTTTGGGGAAATTCCCAATATTAATGATTTACAGACAATAGTTAACTTAAAAAAATTGAAAGGCGATGATAATGCGTATCGGTTTCGGGTTGGCGACTATCGAATAGGCTTTTATTTTGATGGCGAAACAGTTACTTTTGCAAGAGTTCTTCACCGGAAAGATATTTATCGCTACTTTCCACCCTAAACCTGTTTTCAGTTTTACAGTTTGATTAAATAAAAAGCGATCGCCCTTTTATCCATATCCGTCCATCGTGGCACGGGCGTCTCGCCTGTGCTTCCGAATCGGGTCAAAAAGAGCGATCGCCCTCCCAAACAAATTATCCTTCATCCTCCGACTTTACAGGAGGACGCCCAGAAATCACCATAAATCCAACAGATTCGAGAGTCATGTGCGGGCGGCGAATCCCAGCTAAAACCGCTTGACTCAACAAACTTTCGGTATTGATTTCCTCAGCCAAAACCGATTCTAAAGCTTGTTCCGATTTAGAAAGTCGGTTCAAGCGCAATTGCAATTGATTCACCCGGTTTTCGAGTTGGATTGCAGCAGTGACAGCAGATCGATCGCACATTTCCACAAAAGCCGATCGCCCGCGCAGCAATTCCTCCGATATCACCCGCCCCTTTTGACAAAAATCATCCCATTCTAGCGGATCGACAAAACTGTCAATCAGCGAGGTGCGATTTTTCGACAAGTTGTAATCCCGATTCGGCCCGCCTTTCCCCTTATAACCCCGCTGCAAAACCGCTAGAATTTCCGCATCTTCCACCAGAGACATTTCTGCGCTGCGAGCATCTACAAACACAGTTTCAAAAATTGGGAGAAACAGAGCATCAGCGCGCCGCTGCAAAGCTTTCAAGTTGTAATTTTCGATATTTTGTGCTTGCAAAACTTGCTCAGCAGGCTGCACATCAGTCTGGATTGAATAATTAAACTGAAAGCCGAACCACTCCTTCCCAGGCGCAGCATCCCAGCTTTCATCATGCCGCCACATGGCAAAAGCTTGACCGCGATCGTCCCAGCGAATATAAGAGCCAAGTGCATCGATCAATCCCTCACCAATTCGGTAAAGAGCGACATCAGCATTCTGATAAGCAATCCGGCGATTGTAACTGCCATATTGCTGGCAATAAGGAATCAATCTGGTTCTCAAATCGTTTGAGGGAATCAAAGTTTTTTGAGTAGGTTGATAGCGCAGCAACCCCGATATACTCGGATGTTCGATTTGTTTGAAGTGAAGAGCTTGACACAACCAACCTTCAGTAGCCCGCTGCATTTCTTTATGCTTAGCGTCGCAGTTGTCGAGAGATTCAAAATACTGAGATGCACTGTCATCAAGAGTATCAATTTCATCGAGAACGTACTGTTCATCAATTTTGATTTTCTCTTGTTCGATTTCAGTTTTAATCGCTTCAATTTCGCTGGATAAGCCCTTGCCTCCCTCGGCAAACAACTTTTCTTCAAGTTTGAGAAGTTTTTCCTCAGCATAAAACTGAAGGCTGGCAATAGATTTGTTGAAGATATCAAACCCATCTTTTAAAACTTGAAACCAAGCTTCGTGGGGACTCTCTGGCAAATCCGGGCCTGCAAACAAACAAAATTGCACTCCCATTTTGCTACCAATGCGATCGACTCTGCCGAGTCTTTGTTCTAACTGATGGGGAAACCACGGCAAATCGAAGTGAATTAACCAATCTGTCAATTGCAGATTTACCCCTGCTTCTGCCGATCGATCGCACACTAAGATAAAACAATGGGGTTCAGTCTTAAACCGCTTGAGACTAGCCTCAACCTCATCCGCCGATTTGCTCGTGTCATGGCTGGCGATCGCCTTTTTACCAAAGATTTTAGCTAAATTTTCCGCAATTTCTTGACAAGTTGCCGTAAAACTGGTAAAAATCGCAATTTTCGGGAAACGCTCGCCCGGAATCGGCCGTTTAATTTGCTGTTGAATTCTCGACAGCAAATCGCGAGGATTGCTGTGATACTCGCGGGGAACCTTCAAAGCAACTGCCAAAAATCGGAGAATGGCGATTCGTAACAAACTCAGTCGATCTAGCCCTTCCTGGGGTTTTTCCACCGTATTGAGCAAGGTTTCCAGCATTTCCCTTTCTTCGGGAAACAGCGCAGTTTTGGTCAAAATTGCCGTGTCATTTTGTCCAAATTCGCGATCGAGTTCAGGAGTCGATTTTTTCTGCAAACGAGCTTTGACAACCCGTTCTAAAACATTCAGCCAAGTACCAGAAGCGCGGAAAAACAGCAGAAAAATTCTCTGATATTCGCTCGACTTGGGAGCAACTGTGCGCCATTTATCGAGTACGGTTTGAATTTCCGACCACTGTTCATCATTCAGATCGTACTCTGTTTTGGGGACAGCATCTCGGTCGAAAATCACATCTTCAACCGCATCCCGGCGGTTGCGAAGAATGCGGCGGTGCAGGCGGTAGGTATCTCTAACGTGAGTGCGAATAGTTCGGACAAGCCGAGCCTGTTCTGCGGTTTCTTGAGTTTTCAAACAACTTTCTAACTCTGTTGCTAATCCGATTAAATAATCATCTTTCGCAAAAATAGTGCGAAGTTGAGCGAGTTTTGTTTGCAAAACAGCAGGCTTGGCATTTTCTCGGAAATCCAGCAAAGCGCGACCGATTTCTTGACGGTTTTGCACCTGTTGTTTGAAGCTTTCCAGGTCGTCAAGACGGTAAGTTGTCGGATCTAGTAAGTGCAGCATCGTTAGAAAATCTTGCTCGCGACCAAGAACTGGCGTTGCAGATAATAACAATACATTTTTACTTTTTTGAGCTAGTTTCTGACAGAGTTCAAACGACTGCTGCTGAGCGCGATCGCTAGAATTTGCCATTGCCGCCACATCCTGCGCTTCATCCACAATCAGAAAATCCAGGTTAGCGTTGCGGCTAATTTGATTGATTTCGCTAACAGCAACAAGCTGCACTCGGTCAGCAAAATGAGACAAATAGAATTTATTTTCCAACTCCTGCCGCCACTGTTCGAGCAAGTATTTCGGAACCAGTACCACAGCGCGTCCGTTGGGTTCATCTAGCAGAAATTGGCGGAGAATTGTGCCGGCTTCTACTGTTTTCCCCAGTCCTGGTTCGTCTGCCAATAAATAGCGCACGATTGGGTCTTCTAAGACGCGCCGCACGACTTCAACTTGGTGCGGATAGAGGTCTATGTTAGCAGAAATTAAACCGGTCATGCCGCGGCTGACTGCCCGCTGTTCGATCGCAGATTGCACAAATGCCAATCGGCGATCGTGAAAATACGGTGTTTCTTGGCCTTTGACTGCTAAAATGTCGATCGGATCGGCGATCGGGATATTGCAGCGAACGTAAAGTTCGGTTTCAACAGCTTGTAAACTTTGGCTGTCGGGGAGGTCAATTTCGTATTCTAATTTATCTTCATCCCAGTCATAAACTCGACCGATAATCCACCTTTCCTGACTTGTGCTCCAGAGGTAGCAGCGGGTTTGGCGCTGAAGTATGGATTCTTGCAGCAAACCCAAGGGTACAGTTTTGCGGATGCGGTTTTTAACTGAGCAAAAATATTCAACTACGGCATCAGTACGCGATACCTCGACAACTTTTCCGACTCCCAAATCGTTTCTGGGCGATCGAACTAACGAACCAACATCAATCATAATTTCAGCCTGACAATACTTACTAGAATACACTAACGCCTGAGCGACGAGAATAACATTGCATCTTAAACTTATTACATAAATATTTGATGGATAGGTCAACCGCAGATGTTTGGGAGATAAACACAGATTAACGCAGATAATTTTAAGAACTGGGAGCGAATGAAAGCAATCTTGTCTCTTGATCGGGATCGGGAATTAAATAACTTACAATTTTAATTGTTATTGTGGGATGAGCGTCCCGCCCGTCTTTTTTGGACGGGCGGGACGCCCATCCCACAAACTTGTGGAAGTTATTTAGTTTTCATAAAAATTAATACGGGATGTGGGAAACTCAGTGGCTTCAGCCCTGAGAGGGAAACGGCTCGGG